>JAJRQD010000282.1 GCA_024280435.1 archaeon
AGCTGACACTATACGCAAACTTACATTCTTTTTTCTATGGTATAAATTCAACATAAATTGATGATACAGCTATCAAAAACCCAGTATCAACATTATTTCTAGTTAATTTGAGATATTTCAAAGTAAATGATGGATTTGGATCAATTCTATTTAATGGTATTTTATTATTAGTAATTGACTACCATATTGTACAAGGATACATAATTCAGGTATTTAAATCTTTGAAAAGGTGAATTTACCAAAACTAAGATACTTTTATACGGATAAATATAGTATTTTCTATTATATATGCCATTCTGCTCCACAAATAATGGAATTATCCAAAATCTATATATCAAAGTGCACTATATTAGTATGATATCGATTTATTATTAGTATATTTTATAAATATAGGTACTATGTGGTATGTAGATGAGTCCCCAAATCTCTTGATGAAAGTTATTATATTCATAATTTTGATGATAGTATTATGGTTCATTGGGTTCTTAATAAAACGCAAACTTGAGAATATATCTCTCAAGCAACAATTTGAGGCTAAAAATGTAATGAAGTTGATTATCTCAATTTCTCAATTATTAATCTTGGCATTCGGAGCATCTTTTATTTTTGAAATACAGACAAGTACTATTCTCAGTGTGTCAGCATTGCTGGGAACCGCACTTGGATTTGCTTTGGCAGTTGTTATAAGTAATATAGTGGCTGGATTCTATCTGGTTGCAGTTAGACCATTTGGAATTGGAGATCTTATCAGAATTGGCTCAACAGAAGGTATAGTTCTGGAAATAGGATTAAATTACACAAAATTGTTGCAACTGGATAAAACAGTTGTACTTATTCCCAATAAAACACTGATGAATATCAATCTTATCAATTGTTCAATACAGATCAAAGAACTTGAGGAGAGATCAAAGATGGGTTTTGAAGTTGGATACAAAACATTAATGGAGGATATTAATGCAATAAATATTAGTCAGAGTAAACTGACAGCTGATCTGGCAGAAGAGATAACAGGTGGTAAGGAAATCGTTAGATACCCATTTACACTTCAATTCAAATTGAATATTGTCTCACCAGATATAACATTGTTTGATGTCAATGCAAGGATGAATAAATTAATGGAACGTTGGGAGAAAAGATTGGGCTATCGTCCCAGATATTATTACAATAAATATATATTCAGACAGGATGTAAGAATAATTCTTGTGGTTGATAATGCTAAACAAATAATCGAGATGCAACCATTATTTATAGAAGAGCTATATCGATCGGTTTTTGTTGAATTACATGGAGGTAATGAATAATGGTAAGTACAACATTCAATTATGTATTCTATACACTATCTTTGGTATTGATATATGCTCTGAACAAGATTATCGGTTTCTTTATTCGTAGTGTTACCCGAAAGAAATTACTTGCAGACTTGGAAAATGCATTGATATTGATTATCCGGTTTTTTATGGTATTACTTGTTCTCTATTCCTCAGTATACTTTTTGAATATTGGTGAGGAGACAACACTTGGTCTGACTATATTCCTCGGATCTATTGTATCATTTGCAAGTATTCATACAATACAGAATTTCATATCTGGAATTTATATCCTCATCACAGAGCCTTTCTCAGTCAATGATTTTGTTAGAATTGGTAATTCAGAAGGTGTAGTCACTGAGATTTCACTGAATTATACAAGTATACTGAATTTTGAGGGCTTGATCGAGTTCATACCAAATAAGAAGATTATCAATTCCACAATTATTAATTTTGATCAGAAGTTAAAAGTAAATGTGACTGAACAAGAGCGGTTGGAATGGTCTAAGAAAATACTTGAACATTTTGATGATACTGAGATAACCAGATATACATTTGTTTGGGGAGCTCCATTAATTGATCTTGATATTATTAAAGAGAAGATTGATACTGTTTGTAAAACGTATGAACCAATATTTGGATACATACCCACATATTTTGCATATACTCTTAATCATAGATTTGAATTCAGTTTCACACTATCTTCTGATAGTCCAATAACTATTTTAAAGAACAAAACAGATTTTCTTGATGATATCTCTGCTGCATTTCACTGAGAAATTAAAATCTGATTCTATTATAAATAATGTAAATATTTTTAAAAAATAATTAAAATTTATATGATGCAGTTTAATTAACAGAATTATTCGGAATAAGTACCCATAGCTCTACTTTTTCATTTTTCCTCCAATTTTTCCGCTTTGTTTTTTTAGATGATGCTTTTACATTCTTATGTAAATACAATTCTTTTTTGAAGCGATTATAATTATCTAATTCATTTTTAATTGGATGTATTTCACCTCTATGTACGATATCTGCAAGATTTGAGAAAATTATAACTATTCTTCCATCTTTGTTGATATGGTTACTTGCTTCCCCGAAAAAACGTGTAAAAAGATCTTTTTCATAGTAAATTGCCTTATCAATGCCCTCATTCAATTCATGTTTTGCAATCAACCAGGGAGGATTGAATACAATCAAATCTGCTTTCACATCACATCTGGCAAAAAGATCACCATGTATTATCTTCACACAATCTGAGTATCCCAATCGCTCACACTCTAGATTAGCACCAATTATTGCATTGACATTTGTATCAATTCCAATGACATTATCAAATCCATTCTGAACCAGCTGAAAAGATAATATACCACTACCCACTCCAACATCAATAGCATTATTTTTTTCTCCAGTGTATTTTTTTAACCATATTTCAAATAATTCAGATGATCAAATCGGGTTGGAAAGTATACTCCATAGTATGGATGGATTTTAATCCCAAGTAGATCAATTTTTATCCCATTGACATACCATTGCCATGAACTATTAAGTCCCTGTATTTCTGGAAATGAGATCAAAAAATCCTTAATTTCTGGATACAGTATCTTCAACCACCCTATTTTTGGAGATTTTCTCACCCCTACCTTATGATCAATAACCATTAACAATAATTGATGAGATGCTTTTCTGTATGCAGCGCGGTAATCACGTTGACCTTGAAAACTATCTCCGAATTTGATTTTCAAATGATTTTTCAGCTCTTCAAGTACTAGTAAACCATTGTTGTAATAATCTTCTATCAGAACATAATGACCATTTATCAATTCCAAAATTACATCAGATGGTTCCATTCCATCAAAATAACTGTAAACCTCAACATCATGGGTGATGATATCTGGTTTATGAGGTTTCAATTGTGTATTAATCATCCTAGTCCTTATATCAAATACTTGATACTTGATATTAATCTATCTGAATGGATCTATTGAGTAAACAAAAATCAATCATAAGTGGGAATAAAAGGGAAACATATGCTGACAATCTGATCAGCCTCTTTATATCTGTTAAATGTAACGTACTCAGCTTCAAGGTCTTCCTTGAAAGTATCATAAAACAGGTAAATAAACCTCTTCATCCCAATATTCAGAACATAACTCATTTTATTTGTTAAGAGAACATAATATATTGATTTGTCTTCATTCATCCATATAGACATTATTCCATCTTCCAATTTAATCTCCTTGATGGTGCCCATATGTATCACATCCTGGCTAAAGGTATTCAATCCCTGAATAACTGATGTATAGAGTGTATCTATAACGTATTGTGATTTATCCCAAGTATATGTATAAATATCAAGACCTGTTAATTTATCAATCACACTAAGCCTAACAGCATGAAATGGTAATAGATACAATAATTCAGGTTGTTTATATAATGCAATCGTTGAAACAAAAGCACCTAAAGCTATTGTCAAAAAAGTGATGGAAGGAATAATATTTTGCACATTGAAAAGGAATAATATTAGTGTAATAACCCCAGATATTATAATCCCTATCAGATAGACGGTGGTATAATATTTGTATTTGCTAGAAGAATTACGATTTAGCTTTATTCCAAGTGCTGTGAATGATGTCAGAATATACAGCGTCATAATGATAGTAGTATATGAATTGTATCCTGCAACTGCTGGTGATACCTCACCATTTGGATAAGTGGTGATTTTTGTACCGCCAGGTAAAAATAAAACAGATATACTGACAAAACTGATAATTGAGATAATTGGCAATCTTAAATTACTGATTTTACCTATAACCATATGGCTGAAGGCAAATTCTGTAAATATCAGCATCATTACAAGAAAGAAATTACTATACTGATAAATTGCAAAATTCATAAATAATGTGCCGATTGATAAGCTAAGTATATAAGTAGCAAGTGAAAACCATGCAATGAAATAATAGTATAACACTTTGTCATTCAAGTTTTTATTGAGTTTCAAGTATATAAAAGAGATTCCATATGTAGGAATTGCAGCAATTAAACCCAGTATAAATTTCAAAGTTACATTATACACTAATATAAAATTTATAACATTATTATTAAATTTACTTATGCACTGTATTTATTAATTAAACAAATTGTAATATATGAATAGAACTACCTCAGTAATATCTTATCCTAACTGACTGATTGCATCCTCAATCATTCGTTTACGTTCTCTTGTTAACTCACCTTGTTGTGACATTATCTGTTCATATAGATGATTATCCTTTTGATCCATTTGAGCTAGATGATTAAGTATCCAGTTAATTGAATTATTCAGCTCATTATTTGCATTTACCACTGCATAATAAGCATTCTCTATTCTTTCCCTTGACCTCATATCTGTGAAGAAATTATCAAACGCTACATCCCAGAAAAATGAACCATCTTCTATCTGTACATATGATATTCTAGGTAATTGAGGATAGTTTTGAAATGCAATTTGTAGACTACGATATGCACTTTGTACATAATTTCTTGCTTGTGCCATTTTTGAATGTTTTACAGAGTCCGTATAATAACCACCACCACCAAAAGTATCCCAATTTGCGTAACTTTTCGCACTTTGCAGTAATTGGATAGCAGAGCCAAAATAATTTCTTGCCTGGTATAAATGATCTCTTGTTATTATCAGATGTTGTTTGCTCTGTTGAATTGGTACTCTAGTATTCAATAATCTCTTCAAATCCGCCTCTATTTTATCCTCCACAGGATCTGTAATCCCCTCACATGCAGTGTGTACTATATTTATCTGAGTTTTTATCAAATTCTGCCTATAATTAAATCTATCAGTAATCTGCTCTAACTGTTCTGAAGCAAGTTTTACTTTGTTCTCAAGCTCATTAAGATCATTCTGTGCTGCTTCCTGTTTACTCAATGCATCAAAATACTCTGCATTCTCAATTTCTAATTTTTCATCTCTGTCTCCTTTAATTCTTGCTTTGAGTGATGTCCAGCTCAGTTTTTCCAATTTTTCCACATCTTTTTTTTCCTCGTTCATAATAGACACAGTATTTTGGAAGATTTGCCTTGCTCTATTCCGTTCAGCTGTGATTTGAGCGTGATACATTTTGTGCTGATGATAAATCTCCACAATATCTGCTGATGCCTTTATCTCTGTATCTAATTCTTGATATCGTGTCAGTAGTGATTGATCAATTCTAATAATATTTGAATTTTTATTATATTCAAACTTCATAGAATTACTGTCATTTTCTTTCTGTTCAATTGTAAGATTACAACCACATTCCTGACAAAATACATTTCCCTCATCAATTATGGGTGTATCACATGCAGGGCAATTACTTAACATAATTGGAATTGTATTTTCACAATAATAAATATTTGCGAGATAGCTATTTTGCAATTAATATTAAGTTCATTGAAAATTACTTATAGATAATTACCTATAGGTTGAGATTTATATTGATATTATATTAACTACATATATTGAAATCTGTAAACAAATATTATGAGCTTCTAGTACTTCTAGTCATTCATTTTGCAAACCATGTGTTGAATTATTCATTTCCATTTTTATTATTATATGCATATGTGGATCTTGGGTTGAATTATGTAGATGTCGGATTATTATCCACTGTTTTCATCATAATGATGACGATATTCTCAATTCCAGTAGGTTATTTTGTTGATCTTAGTAGTAGAATAAGATATCTTATGATATTTTTCGGATTGTTCATAATGTCAATCTCATGGATCTTCATATCATCAGCCACTTCTTTCAATGAATTGGTTATTTATTTTGCAATTCTTGGTCTAGGGGCCTCTGGCTATCATCCCCCTGCAAGTACAATTATCACAGAATTATTTGAGGAGGACAAGGCCAAGGCATTAAGTGCAAATATGATCACAGGAATGGTTGGCAGTGCATTATCACCCTTGATTTTTGCAGGACTTGTTAATATATTTGGTGACTGGGGTAATGCATCTCTTGCCACAGGAGTAATGGGATTAGTAGTTCTGGCAATTGGATTTGTTGCCAGTCTGTATATTGGTATTTTCACAATGAAAAATAATGATGATGATAGAAATGTGGTGACGCCATCTAATGAGAGGGGAAATCTAAGATTTCTATTTACTCCACTAATAATAATCTCAATACTATTTATTTCACTTAGAACTGCTATTTTCCGTATTTCCACACTTTTCACAGGTTTGATCTATGATAATTATTTAAATCTATCAGAGGATAACGCCACTATTGCTTCTGCAATAGTACTTGGAGTTGCCACACTGTTTATTGTAGTTGGAGGGTTTATTTCAGATAATTACAAACCAAGGACTGCGATTATGATCTCTAGTATTGGATTATTTTTAAGTTCATTTGCACTAGTGTATTTTGTAGATTTCAGTAACATATATCGTTTCAGCTTTATCTACTTCTCAATCAATGCGACTTTCTATATTGGTTCACCCGCAATGTCTGCGATGTTAGCTGATAAAGTAAAGCCAGAGGAGAGAGGTAAACTATTCGGTTCACTTTTCAGCTTTGGGCAAATTATCGCAATGTTTGTACCAATAATATTTGGTTACCTCAGAGAAACATTCGGTATATTCAGAGCATTCAACTTCATATTATTACTCTCTTTAGTGGCATTATTTGCTGGAATTTACATATTCATATCAGATAGGAGAAAATAAATTCTCATTGTTCAATGAACAAATTTTCTAGTTCATCAAAAAAATCTATATAGCTTTTCAAAGAGTTATTTATTATTTGATAATAATGCTTTTCGTCTTGCTAGTGAATTTGCATATTCTACACAATCAACTAGTTTTTTCCCCTATTTTTGACTAGTATCAGAAATAATTAAAGAATTGAAATAGATCTGTATCTCCCTCAAGAAAATGAGAAACATGTAGATTTAATATGGTTTACCAATTCAATAATATCTTGTATTTATCTATAAACGTGTTATTAGATATATTAAATTGAATTTTATCAATTAACAAAACTTAATATTATCTTGAGAAATAGATCACTGAAGATGCCAATCACAAAAACAGCAAATCCAAAAAGAAAGATGAAGAAAGTGAAATATTTATGAAGTGCCGACATATATTTGTTGCTTCTGCCAAAAATAGGTGCTGATTCACTGACAACAAATCCAGAAACAAATATTGTGACAATTCTTAATGTGTTCTTCAACTCTGTATCAGAGGCATTGATGTATAAATACAGTACAAGCATACTAATTATTAGCATAATTAATGCCTGCCAATATACAAAACGTTGTTTAAGATAATGATTTGCATATGTAAGTCGGGGTAATTGTCTTTCTCCAATAAAATTTTTAGTTTTATATGGTACTGATACTTCATCAGGTAAACTGGATTTCTCAATATTTGCATTGGTTTGAAATGGAATTATGGTGAGAAAGAATGATGAGAATACCAAGGCTTGCATCAATGAAAATTTATCTGCCACAATATCAATATACACCCCTTTACTATTGTAATAATTATGAATTATAAGATATAATACAGTAATAATAACTATGTAAATTCCAAGTGCATATATCAGTTCAAAAATACTTGGAAAGTAATTATTTATCAGAAATATCTTTAGAATATGTGAGAAGAATGCTATCGCAATGATTTGAATTATCACTCTCGTATCAGCTCTCTTTACTGAATTATTTTGTAACCTTGTACTGGGAGGTTGAGCCATAGTTGTTGGTGCAAGTGGTTTGAATGAACTGCTTCCATCTGGAGGGATATATACACCCTGTTTTACAGGTGTTATTCTACCAATAGGGGTTGCAGCTGCTGATTGGGGAATTTGTGGTTCATTTCGAGAATATCCACTTGTTTGAGGTGTTTGTGAGGTACTTACCGGCGGTTGTTGAACATTGGTACCAACTGCATCCTGTTTGACTACCATCCCACAATTCGAACAGAAACGAGCGTTACTCCTTGTAAATTTAGTACCACAGTGTCTACAGAATTTTGGCCCTGTATTAATCTCATCAGTCACATTATGTATTTTTTTACAGACAAATAAGAATTTACTCACTCAAGCAAAGAATAAATACTAATGATTGGGTATTTATATTTTTAAAAAATTAAAAATAATAATATTGGAAATTATTTTTTATTTCGAAATTGCAAACTCATTAACTTTAAAAACTATGAATAGAATTCTTTATTTGAACAAATATGAGTCTAGATTCTCTTGATTTTTTGATTGATGACTTTGATCGTTTAGATAATACACCTCCTGTTAATCAAGAACTAGTGAATATGCTGTTTATTGGTACTAAAGATACCTATGATACAATCACACGTAAATTAAAAAATTATCCGGGTATAATGATCTATTACCAGGAATTAGTTGTGG
Source organism: archaeon (assembly GCA_024280435.1). Classification (GTDB taxonomy): domain Archaea; phylum Asgardarchaeota; class Heimdallarchaeia; order Heimdallarchaeales; family Kariarchaeaceae; genus JAJRQD01. Next base: position 8,713 of record JAJRQD010000282.1, read on the forward strand.
ATGCAATTCAGATGCTGTTGCAGAATGTCTATGCAATTGTATTTATTGAGAATAATAGTGAGATGTATGATTCGATCACTGTATCACGTATTGTCAGAGTAAATCATCCATTGGCAAGAATAATTATTATATCTAAGCTGAAGAATTCCGCATATATCTCAGAGCTAGTTAATAATGGTAGTGTAGATGGATTTATTCATATAAAAGAGAGTACTCGCAAAAACTTATCCTCATTGGTAACTCTTCATCTAGCAAAGCATGATATTAATAAAATGATTGTAAAATACATCTCAGATCCTCCAAAATTATCAAAAGCTTCTTATTTATTATTAGATCCAACTTTAAGCTTTGGTAGTGAGAATTCACCTGTGAAATATACTGGTATTATGATTACATATGAATCAGTACCACGATATTCATTGTTTTTTGAGGAATTATTGGCAAAAGATGAGATACTATTTTCAGGATATTTATCCGGAATATCTCTTCTAGGTAAAGAATTATTCTCAACCAAAGAACCTATGAGAGAGATAAATTTTGGTGGAATTTCAGTAATTCTAAGATTCATAGATGATTTTCAATTCTTCATTTTTGTGAGGAATCTAAATGCTCAGAATGTGACTGATGCAGAGACATTGATTGATGAGACAATATCTGAAATTATGTCTAAAATCAAGGTGCCACTTAAAAAATCCAGAACACTGAGAGATGAACCATTGGAAATCATGGAAAAAATACTTGAGAAATTTTCAAATGCTAATGATTTCACAGTTAATGTTCTACCAGACCTGATACAGTACAATGAATATATAATGATATATGGTGAGAACCTAGCATTTCAGGAAAAAATAAAAAAATTCCTAGAACGAAAATACAACTTCAAAGTGTTTTCCACCAATGATCGAGAAACTTGTAAAGAAGAATTAAAATCTAATGATTATGATATTTTACTGCTTGATTCGGAGTTAAAAGAGATTTCAGCAATTGATTTTGCAGAGTATGCAAAGGAGATTTCTCCACATCTTCAGATAATCTATCGTATCAAAGATATGAGATCTTCTGACAAAGTTATCAAAGCACTGAATTCCACAAATATCAGTTATTTAACAAATCACAGGGCAGCTTTCAAACTTCTGAGTAAAATAATACACAGTGCATTGAAAAAGGCAATTGAGATAAAACAGCAGACTAGAATGGGTATAAAGTCATCACATGATCAGGCAATTGTTGCGAAAAGTATGATTAGAGCTAACAAAGATAAATATTTATCAGAATCAATACCCGAGCTGCACGCTATTTTTATAACAAAGGACGATCAGCTAATTTACAGATATCAGCCAAACAGGGATAATTTATTGATGTATGATCATGAATTACTTGGAGGAGTAGTTGCATCACTGAAATCAATCGGAGAAGAAGCACTGGGTGAGGATAATATTGGTAAGATAGAGGTTGGTGGTGCACATGTGCTCATACAGCACAGAGAGGACTATCACTTTGGATTTCTAATAAAGAACCTTGACAAGAATACATCTGTTGTGATCTCAAAAGATATCTGTGAATATACAGATGGTTTTTATAAAATATTAAAAAGATACAAAAAAGAGACATCAAGAAATCCTAGATTTGCAAAACAAGCAGATAATTTCCATAAATTCTTCAAAGATAAATTCACTCTATAAATTACCAATCAAAATTAGTTATTCTTTCTGCACTATTTTTTCCCACAATATAATCCTGTTCCAAACCCACTCCAGATCTCTTAAGTATAAATTTTGGCTCTAATGCAATTACCTGTCCTGCAATTAATTTTTTGCTATAATTTGGAGTGATTATGGGCAATTCATCAAGTTCCAAGCCAATACCATGCCCAATAAATCCAACTTTATCATCTCCTTTACCCATAAAATTCAATTTGAATTCAGTATTGCTCACAAGATCAATCATCTCATTGTAAATATCAGATGCCAGATTTCCCTCTATCAGTATTTTTTCAGCCAATCTGTGCACATCCTTGGCCACCTCATAAGCATCAATCAAATTCTTATCTGGCTTCCCAACAAAAAAAGTTATAGTCTCATCAGCAGTATATCCCTCATATACACCCGTTGTATCAATAAGCACTGCCTCATTATTTTTTATTTTGCGATAAGAAGGGCCATTCATATGCATATTACAAATTCCAACACCTGAAACAGGTCCAAAAGATGTATTCAATATCTGCGTATTCTCTCCAGCCATGACATAGGCCTGAGTGGTGAAATTATGTTGGAAATTTCGTATATTATTATATCCAGGATGTCCCTCACGTCTCAGAAATGATTCGATCTTTGTTGAGATTTCCATCTCAGTTACTCCTGGCTTGATAAAATCACGTATGTAATCAAAAGAATCATCTGTCTGTTTTGCTGCCTTCTTCAAAATTTCCTGTTCCTCAATGGATTTAACTGATCTTATATCTCTCAATAAAGGACCTATATCAACTATTTCTGAATTGAATGCTTTTTTTATATAACTCACAGTTTTATATGGCAATATATCGAGCTCGAGTCCGATTTTATTCACTTTTGTATTTTTTGCCAAATCTTTGAATAATCTGAATGAATGCATTGGATATGTTTCAAGGTCTGTTAATTGCTTTGCTGTATCTGCATTTCTCTTGACATAACGTGTAATCTTATCATCAACAGATAATATACCATCAAGACCACTTCCAGAATAATAATACAGATCAGGTCTGTTAAATACGAATGATAATTCGATATCTTCCAATTTATCAAGAAGTATTTTTTCCCTATTTTTATATTCCTTATTTGAGAAAACTTGATTGTGAACAGTCATAAGCTGTGTACAAATTAATCATTGATAATTATTGCCAAAAGAGAACAATCAAAATAGGTTTTTCAAATACGATTGAATTCAGGATACTTTCCTATTTTACAAATTGATTTGATATCGTATTTGTTGATTAAATTAGTGAAATCAGATACTGATGACTTGCACTGTGTAATTAGTGTATTATTCAAATGATAGAATATATTCCCATTGAACACATCCTCATTTTTCATATCTGGATTAAATTCATTCAGTTCTATGAAGTAGAGAAAAGATCTTGGTTTTCCTATATTGATCATACGTGATAGAGGTTCTTGACCAAGAAAACATCCTTTTTTCAGATTGATAGCATCAGACATTCCAACCTCAAATGGGTTCTCACCAATCATCAGTTCTGGTGGTGCTTCTTTGCTCTGAAATAAAGCATCCAAAAATTTACTGTTATTCATTGATTTATCATCTGTATTCTCAATAGTATAGTATCCAATTCCATTCAGGTATTTATCATTTGGAACCAAAAAAGTAGGAGCAATCTCATCTGTTATATCTTCTAATTTTACATTCATACTCAATTTATAAGTCAGAAGTTGTGAGATCAATTTATCCTTCATTTTTTCTGTTGTATATAAAATAAAATAATCATCAATTTGTTTTATCCAAAAGATCACCTGTATCTTTGCTTTTGAGTTTAGTATCACAGATCTGACCATATCACTGAAATTCAGGTCATTAGGGATTATTCCATTGAGATATTCCATTCTTTCAGGTCCACTGAGCTTGATTACAATCCAATTATCCAATCTTATTTTATTTTCCATAAAGATAGTTAGTGTTACTATTATATCAAATTTTAGAAATTTGAGATTTCCTAATTTTTTGATAAGAATAAAATCAATTCTAAACCTATTAATTTTTACTGCCGAAAAGATTAAATCTTAATAATAATTGTAATACAATATGGATACTAAACAGAATAATCCTAAAAAATATTTTTCTGGTCTCAGATTCAATGAGAATATCAAAAACTGTGATGTTTATGACACCAATAACAATAGATTGGGAAGATTACTCGATGCAGTTGTAGTTAAAACTGAAAATGGTTGGAACCTTTCCAAATTCACTATTGGAGGCTCTACTTGGGAAGAATTACTTGAGGATATTGGATTGAAACCCGATATTGATCCAGTATTTCCAATTGATGTAATCGAATCCGTTACACCAAAATCAATTAAATTATCAGTTGCAGGGGATACGTTGAAATCCACACATCTTGATGCAGATGCGATAGCTGAGGATGAGGTTAAACTAAGCCAATTATCCACTGTTAAAATTGTTGATGCAGATGAGAAACCAATTGGAAATATAATTGATATGAAGTTTGTCTCTGATCATTTCCAATTTGTTCTTGGAGATGGTTCCTGGAAAGAATTGTTGGAAGATATTGGATTAAGAGAGGATATTGATTTTCTTATATCACCAAAGTATATTGATTGTGTGAAGAATACAAAAATCAAGCTGAATCTGAAGAAAACTGAATTGGATATATTGTTCAAAGATAGCATCAAACCAGAATATAAAAAAGCAGGAGAGCTTGAGAAAGCTCATATGAAGGCACAGGGTTTCAATGCATTCTATCCCATGAGATAAGTCATTTACATATAAGCAAAGAATTATATACAAGACAAGACAAAAAAATACTCATGCCCATAATAATTGTGAAATTAGACGAAGGCGATAGGAAAATAGAAGTTGAACATGGAGTGAGACTAGTACTTGCTCTTGCTGACAATGGTATTGATGTATCCCACAGATGTGGAGGAAATGCAAAATGCACAACCTGTTCTTGTGAAATCACAGAAGGTAATCCATCAAAAATGACAGAGGCTGAGAAGTTGAAAAATGTGAAAAATGCCAGATTATCATGCCAAATTCTTGTAGAGGGAGATATGATCGTCAAACCATTGATGAGAGTGAAAAATATGGATTGGGATAGCCCTGGAGGTACTCCCAAAAAAGAGATCACACCCGATCCAGTATGGATCTGAAATTAAATTGTGATGATGAAATTATAGATTTAATGCTAGTATTGACAATATTTCCATATATTATCGTGTTCTATTACTATTTTATCAATATTATAAAATAGACAGCATAATTTTCTCTTCAACCAATAACTCTTTTATTAGTAATTTTGCAATTAAATATCAGAATTCAGATACTATCAATAAAATTCAAAACATCTAAGACATTTGATACAGGATGAATCTTATCATCTCTTCTAATATCTATTGTAATTCCTGCCATCTTTGTTGACCACCCATTACCTTCAGTATAGGCACATATTTTTTTACCCATCTCCCAGGCAAGAGTTATCTCATTCAATGTACCTGCTCCACCTCCTATTGCCACTACAACATCTGAATTCATAATAATCAATCTATTCCTACCATATCCAAGGTGTGTGACCAGTTTGATACCTGTATACTCATTCCCTTTAGATACATCTGTTGATGGAAGAAAAGCTATCAAAGATCCACGATTAAATTTATCAGAAGCTCTGGCACCTTTTGCAGTATATTCCATCACTCCAGACATTCCTCCATTTATCAGATCATATCCATTATCCACCAGTGTTTTACCAAGATCATATGTAAAATCTAACTGATTTTTACTTGCAATATTCTTATTTGCACCAATAATTGCTATACTCATGATTCAATTACCAATACAATCTTTATTATTTTTTCCAATTTCAAACAGTAAGATCTCTGATTATTAATATATTGAATGCAAAAATAATTCTTTCAATTGTGAAATCCAAGCTATCATAATTATATTTCACCAATTTATCCCACAAAAAATCTGAACTAGAATTTCATTTTTTAATTTGTGCATAACCTGTATTTTACTATATTATAAAAATTATTTTGTATTCAGTACTGTGATTTCAAAGCATCAATTATTGGAGAATTCTGTACATCTCTTATTTAATATCGCTATATTCTATCAAATTATAATACAAACATAATGGTTGCTGTCTTAACACAACTACACGTATTTTTTTAGAAGCATATGCAGAAAAGGGAGGATAAATTCAATATTTGTTGTATAGTTTTTACAATATGAAAATTACGGTTTATTTCTATGCCTTACTTTTATCAGATGTAGATTTTTTGATAGATCGAATAAAAATACCTGTCCCAATTGATATTGGTATTAACATGATTCTAAAAAGTGGAGTACCAATTGATGAAAAGATCGGATTAAGCATACCCAATGATATCAGAAGAATGACCAGAATAAAAGCAATATTGCCTCCTTTGTTTGAACTCTGCTGTAGTTTTTTAATTCCTTTTTTATCATATTTATTTTGTTCTTTGAATTGATTATATTCGGAGATATACGGGTCTATCATAGTGAATTAGAGTATAATCAAATATATAAAGATACTTGAGATAATGCATGAAAATTAGCTATTATTGATGAGATAAAAAAAAATATCATATATTTATGCATATCGGTCTTAAAATTACCCCGATTTTATTAGATATTTGTGTGAAATTATAAACTTACATCTGATTAACTATGTATCTGTAAATAAATATTTTCCAAAAAATTACTCTCATTCGAATTTTCAATGATTGAAGCTTTAAGTTGAAAATACTCTCCATCAACCATTATCAACCATTTAAAATTATTTGTGCTATGAAGACTAAAAATAATTTTAATAATATGGTAAGGAGTATAACTCAAAATATAATCTCTTTTACCTATGAAAATTCGATTAATTTTATCATTTTCACTTTTAAATAGATGGAGGTAAAAAATTTTAGTTTTCTCAGTAATTGTTGTATTACCTGGTCCTGTAATTATAAATCCATCAATACTATCAAAAGCTATTTCAAAATAGTTTGGACTTTCTGTTAATTTAGCTTTTCTATTTAGAGTTATAATGCTGTTTTCTCTATCGATTATTAGTTCAAAATATGTAAATGCTATTGAAGTACCGGCATAAAAAATTACCATTAATGTTAACCAATGAAATATCCACGGATAAATAAATAACCTGAAAGAGACAGATTGTGAAGGGAATTGATATTTAGTGAGTATGAAAAAATTTAAAGAATATGTTATTAGAAATCCCAAAATAATTAAGCTAATCCCTATTTTCAATGGATTTAAATTTGTAAGGGAATTACTATAACTCATTAATTTACCACCTTCATTTCCAATTAACACTGTACCAATGAGTAGAGCTGTGAATGATGAAAATAGTATTAATATGAAAATATTTCCCAACATTGGTGTTATCAAAGTATATTTTAATACAATTTGGATATTTTTTATAATATATTGTAAATATACAAATGAAATAATTAAAGTAAAAAAAAATATCATTATCCGGTTTTTAATCAATAAATTTCCTCCAAAATGTATTCTTTTATCGGATATTATTTGATATTTATTTTTCATATTTTATTTGTAAT
>JAJRQD010000283.1 GCA_024280435.1 archaeon
CCGTCGCTGATAGTTGGACAGAGACGCTAAACGCATGTGGAGAATATGTAAGACCTTTCGATGCCAAACCATTATCTTTGATAGTGGAACAGCAGATGAAGAGGGCAATATCAGTGAAGCATGAAGAACCCTGAAGTAATTCTAGGAATTGAGTAAATCAATTGTACAATTTTGCACAACTGATTGTAAATCTCTCACAACGGGAACTTCCACTTGAGATAGATATGATCTTGCATTATAAAGACTCTACTAAACTGAATACATTGATTGAAAATGGTTTGGGTGCTATTGCATCGATATTCAAGTTTAGTGATAAAAAATACATTGTTGGGGAATACAAAAGCAAAAATGACAACCATAAACGGAAAATTATTTTTAAATTACAAGCATATCGTTTTTTATTTATTGATAGAGAATTGAAGAAAAACCCGATGATTGATAAAGATATTACGAGCTTGCTGATACTCACAAAAAAGATGGATGATTACATGTATCCAGTAAGAAAAATGGATAAAGGAATATATTCCTTGAAAACAGAACCTGAAATATATGTAATAGTAATAAATGAATTAGAAATCAAACCATCAAACTATGGTTTGTTAAACTTTTCAACAGATGATAAATTGTTAGAATTTATAGGTGAAATTATTAAATCCAAGGATAGTATTGCAGAACAGTTTATATCATTCGCATACATATATAATTACAAGGAATTCAAGATGGTAGTAACACAAGAGAATTTAGATGAATTTGATATTGCAGCTCCAATCAGGGATTTTGGCATTAAAAAAGCAATTGATCAAATAGGATTAGATGAGGTAATTGCTGCTGTTGGATTAGATGAGGTAATTGCTACTGTTGGATTAGATGAGGTAATTGCTGCTGTTGGGGTTGAAATTTTAGAAAAAGCGTTGCAAAAACATAAAGATAGAATGAAAAGTAAGTAGAATTTATAGGTGAAATTATTAAATCCAAGGATAGTATTGCAGAACAGTTTATATCATTCGCATACATATATAATTACAAGGAATTCAAGATGGTAGTAACACAAGAGAATTTAGATGAATTTGATATTGCAACTCCGATCAGGGATTTTGGTATTAAAAAAGCAATTGATCAAATAGGATTGATGAAGTAATTGCTGCTGTTGGAATTGATAAGATTATTTCTACTGTTGGAATTGATAAGATTATTTCTACTGTTGGAATAGATAAGATTGTCGCAACCATAGAAACTACAAAAATGGAAAAATCTTTGAAAAAATACAAAAAAAATCAACCACTCTAGGTACGAGTATCCTTGAAGGGCCATAACTATCAAATATTGAAATCTCAGCTCCACACAGCTATCGTATAGCATGGACCAGTCCCGGAGGTCTGCTCTCTTCCGAACCTGAACCGCTGCCGAATAAAGTATCAGTTAGCTTCCCTACGAAAACCACCTCAACTCCAGACCCATTTATACGGGCCATACTTCAACGCCTTGAAATCCTTCATCTCAAATTATGGTTTACCACCGACAGATACTACATAGGTCTACATAAGTGCGACTGTAGTTACGAGGAAGGCACTAGCTTCCCACCGAGTATTACCCGTGGTTGACAATTCTATCAAAGTAGTAGTTATTAAAGTAGTTTCCTTTATTTCCAATGAATTTTTTCCAATGATACTCTATAATTTCACAGCAGAATAAGTTTACATATTATTTCAAAATAACATATGATTTATTGAATTTGATGAGAAATGATCAAATAATCATTGTGATTTATTAAATTGATGGTATTTGAGATCACATCAATTATCAAAATAATTGGTTTATTGTTGTTAAGTATTGTATTTGGTTATTTCTTCAATTATATTAAAATTCTAAAAATAAAGTATTTATTCAACAAAGATGATGGATCAGATGATGCTACTCACAAACATTTGCTGAAGGATGTTATTAGTGATTATGGACCTTTGTTCAGAATTATCACACCAATCGCGATTTCATGGGCTATTTTTGGAATATTACTCACGATTGTAATAAGTAATCCAGAATTTGAGTTTGTGAATACCATACAAACCTATGAAGTTACATTGATTATCTGGATACTTATTTCTGCAATTATACTGGGCTTAATTCCATTTTTAATCGCAACTGATAAAGTGGATATACCCTATTCTCTTGAGAATATGATACAATCTAGATTCACACATCTGCTGTTGCTTTATGTTATTTCAGGATTACTTTTCTCTATTTTCTATCTTAAACTTCCGACAATTGATATATTACTGGTATTACTGATCAGCATCCCTGCATTTATCTCAGCATGGTTTGCAGGTAATTTCTATACCGTATTTAGTATCAGGCAATATTATAAGGCAAAAGGATGGGATTACATAGAGGGGGTGAGTTTAAAACATAATATCACAGGATATTTACAGAGAGTATCGGGATTAACAGGGTTTATACTGGCAATGTTGGCACCAGTGCTAGCATTGAACTCGATAATATCTATATTTTTACCAATAAGAATACAGGAGAATGGAGGATTGATTGGACAGTATTTTGATGATTTTCTTCCACCAGTTATACAGCTTATACTGGTATTCGCACTGATACTAGGCCCTTTGATCTCGATTGCAATACAACCAGCCAATTTTCTTGAGATAACAATTAATTCAGAGATTTATTACATCTTATCGAATCTGGATTGGGATGATTTTTATTCCCGAACTGATAAAACAAGACAAGAAATCAGTCTAAAGCCATATAATCGGAAGGAAATGGCTGGAATTATCATTGTTTTTATCAGTTTTCTGCTGTATTTTGTGATACTGACCATAGGTGGTATACTGAGAGCAGAGCATATCACATTAGGAGTGGGATTCAATGATATTCCAATGGCACTGAAATTTATCGAGATCCCTATTTTCCTGACAGTAGTAATCAAAGCCTCATGGAATTTCGAGGAAGAACGAGATGTACTTAATATTGCAAGATTGGGATACAAAGAGAATAGAGACATTACAGGCTGGAGTCTGTGGATACTTCAAAATTTATTTGATAAGAAATACAATCTGATAAAGAAAAACCTGCAAAAATATCTTAAAGATCCAATATCAGCAGGTAATCCCAAATTATATTTTTATATGGGGCTAGTTCATTCATTTCAATTCAATTTTGCAGATGCAGAGAGTAATTTCAGAAAAGCAATTGAATTGGATAGTAAATTTGCAGATGCATGGATGGAGCTTGGTATTGTGGTGTATTATCAACACAGATACAATGAAGCTCTGATTTATCTCTTACGAGCGATGGAATTAAAATCACAATCCAAAGTTATAATGTATAACATTGGGAGAGTGTATGATGTATTGAAAAGAGAGGAGGAGGCAGTATATATTTACAAAAAAGCACTTGAGTTTGATAAGAACGATGCAAAGATATGGGCAAGTCTTGGTAAAGTATTAATTGAGATTGGTGATTTTGATGAGGGGATAAAGGCAACCAAAAAAGCATTGAACCTTAATCCAGAGGATTATATTGCCAAGTTAAATCTTACTGTCGCATTGATGAAAGCAGGAGATATTGAAAAGTACCAGGAATATATTGATGATTTGTTGAGAAAACATCCAGATAGCTCACGAATAAAGAAATCTATCGAGATCACACAGGAATACAGCAATAATTCATTGATTAGTAGTTTGGATCTTGAATACAATCTAGCCAGTTGTTTTGATATCAAAGGAGATGCAGAATATGCAAGAAAAAGATACAAAGCAGCATTAGACATTGCAGTTGACAAATCAGATAAATATATGATAGAGAAAATAAATAGGAAATTATCCGGGCTTTGATGTCAAATACCTAGTCTCTCGATAAGATCGTGAGTGAGTACAGATGCATCTTCCATAATTGGAGTGCCATGTCCAGACAATAACATATCAAAGTCTATATTCGCCAATTTTTTCAGAGATCTGAAGTTCTCTTCTTTATCCTCTGTGAACATAGATGGTGCATGAGTTATGGTATTGTTTTTTCCAGATACTGCATTATCTCCTGAGAACATTATATTATCCATCTGAAAGCCAAGAGAGCCCATAGTATGGCCTGGGAAAGAATGTACTTTGAATTCATCAACAATTGCACCATCTTCCACAAATTGTAATTCTGTAACAGGCTTTGGATACATAAATGGGTATGTTATATAGAATAATGGCTTGAGTATACCCCCAGGTAATTTTCCCTTTCTTTTTCCAGAAATTACCTCTCCATCAATTTTTGATGAATAGATATTTGGATGCTGGTGTCTGTGTATATGATGAAGACCCCCTATATGATCAAGGTGTGCATGAGTGATTAATACTTTGCTTATATTTCTATGTTCAAGTTCTTGTTTAACATATTTATCTATTTTTTTTGCCTTCTTATTCATTCCAGAATCAATCAGTATCAGTTCATTGCCCCTCTCCACAATATACAGATTGACATATGAATCTTTTATCCAGTGAATCCCATCTGCAATCTCAGAATTTGGTCTTAAATCAGTCACATATATAATATAGCAACTGATGATAATAAATTTTCCACAGGTGATTTTTCATTTGCCAAATTATGTGATTATTTGATATTATTTATTTTTGATAATTAATGGTATTTTGTTTAACATAGATAAATTATCACACATCAAATTCATTATCAAAAATATCACGATCTAATTTCCATGTATCAAGATCTTTTTTCTTGGTGAAGTGTCCACCCATTCTTGAGAAATCATGTCTCAGATTTCGTAATGAATTATTGATCTGACTACGATAATGTCGATAATCTTCCAGATTTATCTGTAAATTACGAGCACGATTATCTATCTCTCTTGAAGTGCTCTGCAGATCTTTGAATTTTGTCTGCAGGTCAGTCATTGACATGGTTGGAGTATTATCATAGCTTGGTTCAACACCAAATAGTCTCTCATTAAACAGATCCACAAACTTATCACAAGCACGTTTGACAGCAGATTTATCCGGTGCATCAGCCTCTATTTTCAGAATATTCTTGGCAGAGCCAATCATCAGTGGCTCATCAGATTGTACCAGTCCAAAATAATGATGAATACCCTCTAATACTTTTGGAGGGGCAGTTATCACAGCAGATCCATTTTCAAATTTGACTGTCAACTGTCGACCTTTGATAGATGATTTTGATTTTTCAATGGATTTTATTGTATCATAGTTGAATTTTTTACCAACTGAGATAAGTTGATCATTCACTGCTGATATTGGTAAAAATACAACATCAGTATCTGAGAATATAATATATGCATCTCCCTTCTGTGTATGCCTTCCCTGTTTCACACGAATAGATACAGCAGGCACAATTCCAGCAATATTGACAATACCCTCGGGTAAATACCGGGATATACTCTGCATTAACTCATAATGTTTTCTCAGTGGGTCAGATAGTCTATACAGTCGGTCCAGCTCATCATTCACCTGTTCTACCCAATGAGACACCAAAGTTGATGTCTGCTCAATTGCCTTCTCAATATTCTCTATTAGCCTCTCTGCACTCCTGTATTTGCTTATATCAATATTTTTGAAATATGATATATTGAATATCTCAAACAAAGCCTCTTTTCTCACTTTAGATAGATGATCTATTGTCCTCTTGTTTATCTGCCCCATACCTTTAGAACAACGAGATAGAGTCGACTCTATCTGTGGAAATGCTAATAGACCTGCAATTCTTGCCTGTCGTACAAGTGCAGTGAAAAATTCAAATGATCGGGTTAGTTCATTTATTTTAGGAACTATTTCCTTCACCTTTGACACTGCATCAAAATAATCACTTGGAAGCATCTTTATGATTGTATCTGGATCACTCAGACGAGTACCCTCACAATTTGCACAGGCATTTTTCTTTATCTGATCAATCATCTGGCAAGTACTACCACATGAACCACAAATGCTGTCATCAGTGTTTGACTTGCATGAAGAACAGTAGTACTGTATAAAATCAATGCTCTTAATACAGTTTGCACATTGTATAATTGTACAGGAATGGCAGTACATGATATGTACAGACCCTTTACACCAATGGCAGGTTTTTTGTTCATCGAGGTTCATCTTATGCTATTCCTATTGATTAAAAGAACTAATATAACAAATAATATTACAAGAATGTTATCAAGATATTACCCGGAATATAAATAAATTATTTCCATTATTTTACTCATTATACATGGACTTCACATGATTAGCTGAATTGAACATAATTTAGTATTAATTGAAATAGAGATAGCAGTTAGTATCTAAATTATTAAAAATAGATAGAATTATATATTTATTATGAAGAAGGTGAACCCTTATTCCTAAGAAAAGAAAGTCAGGTGGTCGTGCTGGCGGAAAGAGAGGTAACTCTGGAAATGCACAATGTTCAAATTGTGGAAGACAGGTACCAGTAGATAAAATTAAGAAAGTAACAAGGTTTGTTTCAATTGTGGATCCAAGCATGCGTAAGGAACTGCAACAGGCAGGAGCAATATTACCCAGACGTAAAGTTACACAGAATTATTGTATCTCATGTGCAATTCATTCTGGTCAGAGGAAGATCCGTTCCAAGGTATCTAGAAAAGGTAAAGGCTATTAATTAATTTTATAAAAATATATAAAATTTAGCAAATAGATTAATTTATTAAAATATGGAATACAGAAGTCAGAAATTCAATATAATTGATAAAAAAATGCAAAGTAATTAATTAAATGATCAATATACCGATTGATTTTTAATAATTATATATTTAAGAGGAATCATGACCAACACGGTCCTAGTAAATGGTACAGGTACAATAGGTGAGCCACTCATTGCTCTTCTATTAAGTCTGAAGAAAAAATTAGGAATAGACAAGCTAATTTTCTATAAACACACTGCCAGATTGATAGATAGACCTATGCTGATAAATCTACAGAAGAAAGGTGGATTAATGTGTGTTGAGGAAAAGAAAATGCAGGAGTTCAAAGATCTTGGAATAGTCCCAGATATGACCTTCAAAGAGGCTCTTGCAATAGCTGATGTTGTGGCAGATGCAACCAAAGAGAATGTTGGAATGTTCAATAAAGAGCATTACTATATGCCAAACAAAAATAAGATCAAAGGTTTCCTGGCACAGGGATCAGAATCCAAGTTTGGTACAATATATGCATCTGGAATTAATGACGATATCTTCAAGAAAGATAAAATACCACAATTTGTACAGATAGCCTCATGTAATACACATGCAGCAGCAGCTGCAATAAAGAATTTTGCATTTATTGATGGTAAGAACAATCTTAAGCATGCAGATCTGACATTTATCAGGCGTAGTAGCGATGTATCACAGACAAAAGGTGTACAGGCACCAGAGGTAACAGTTCCAGATGATGAGAAATTTGGTACCCATCATGCAAAGGATGTATGGAGACTATTTGATACAAAAGGATTGAATATCGATGTATATTCATCTGCATTGAAAATCAATTCACAATATATGCATTCATTATCTGCACATATCAAATTCAAGGAAGCTGTAAGTCGTGAGACAATAATTGATATTATCAATGAAAAACCAAGTCTGTCATTCACACACAAGACTGCAATTAATCAGGTATTCTCATTTGGTCGAGATCATGGTCATTTTGGTAGAATACTTAACCAAGCAGTTTTTGTTGAACCATCAATTCATATCTCAGGAAAGCATCTGCAATTCTGGAGTTTTACCCCACAGGATGGAAATGCAATACTATCATCTGTAAAGGCAATCAATTATTATTTACATGATGCAGAGACAGCAGAAGATCTAATGAAGCACACAGAACCATGGTTATTCAATGAAGTATAACAAAATCAGAACTATTTTTAATTAATGTTTTTTTCATTAATCTATTTTTTTTGAATATTTTTTTATGATCAATATATTTTATGATTCATAAAATTATTGATACAAATAACTTTGATTTTTTATAATAATCCTTATCAAAAAAAAAAACAGTCGAAATAAAATTAATAAAAGAATGTATAGTAGTTTCTTCACATTTTTCATAATCCAAAAATAGATAATTATAATTGTTCACATTAAATTTGGATTATTTGTATAGTAAGGAATAATACCTGAAAATAAATGTTGACTATGAAAAAAAGATTGGAAAGAATGTATTAACAGTAAATAGAAAGCATTATTAAAAAAATAATATATTTATTTAATAATCAATTTATTAGATTTACATTTTGTTTTTTAAATAAGTAAATATACAGTTGTATTGATAATTATGATATAAATTATTCACAGATGATGACCAGATTTTCCATATTAAAAATGCAGAGATCATTTACAAGATATGATACAGAGTAATAATATAGAAAATATATTAA
>JAJRQD010000001.1 GCA_024280435.1 archaeon
GGATAATATATTAAAAATGATGAATACAAGTGTCTTATATGACTGAAATAAAAAGTCTAGAAATTCCCGATTTCAGGTATTATATCACCTGCTTTGTGAATGAAAATACATCAAAAATTATCGATGTGGTAAAATCAAATCTAGACGAGAAATCAGCACTAAAAGATGCAGAATTCAAATTTATACACCTATCCCGGTTAAAGTACCATAACTATTCAGATCTTGGTGTTCTAGAAGTCAAATTAGGTGAGATAAACACAGATGATGGAATAAAACCTGTGGGTGTCTTCAATAAATCAAAAGAACTAATGTCTCTACTAGAAAAAATAAACAAAGGTGATCATGGTATATTACTGGATACTATCAACCTACATCCCTATGCTATGACCATATGCAGTGCAGTGAAAGGTGAAAACCAGATTGAATGGCATACTGATAAAATTCTTGCATACAAAGAGACCCTTGGTGAATGGATAGAGTACTATTCTGGAAGATGGGATGACTATACTCCTGAATTATACATCGAGAGAGTACAGAACAATCTATCCAATCGACTATCTGAGATGCATTTCATCAGATCAAACTCTGCAATGATCTACATGCCAAGGAATGATGAGAGATGGCACAAATTTATGGAGTATATGGAGAAATATTTTGTTAAACAGATACTTCTGACACGTGCAGTACTGTATGTGATAATGATGATCAATGATGAACTTGATAATATCTCAGAACGTTTTATTAACATGCCCGCAGATGCATTACCTCTGATAAAGAAAGAACTAAAGGTTGTTGAGGGCCTACAATTATCTCTGCATGATATATCAAACTCTCTCTACAAAGAACGATTGATGAACAGATTACATCACAGTACCAAAGTTGTGAAGAGATGTTTCGAGGTATTCTCAATAGATGAGGCAAATAAAATGATCTCTGATAAAATAAATGATATCGAGGCAATGATCATCAAAGAACAGGAAAAAGTATCGAACAAACTTGCAAATCAGCAGAAAAGATACATTCTGATACTGAACGTACTAATCGGTTCCCAGGTTATATTCACACTTCAGGATAAACTGGAGAAAGGAGTACTGGCTGGCAATGCAACTGCAATAAATATTATGAACATATTTGTTTGGATACTATTTGGAGTACTGATAAGTTTCTCAATTGGAGGCCTACTACTGAATATAATAAAATCAAAAACAACAATAATGTTCAAAGATAAAGAATAACTTACAAAAACTGATTGAGTATCATATATTATACTCCTATTAACATAATTTAAATTAGTCTAATAGAAATTATGTTACCCGCACACTTTTAATTTAACCAGTACGCAAAAAGTTCATTTCTCTCATGTACTCTACAACATGTTCAATGCTTTGTTTGTGATTTTGCACATATGAATATTAATAAGATAATACCTAGAAAAATATCTAGTTTGGTAATGAAAAGTTCCAGTTTCTAAACTGATAGTATAGGGTTGGTAAATGTATTTCATTGACTATACTGTTAGGAGCATGAATACAACCATTAGAAATGCACAGATAATTGTTTTTCATTTTAAATTAATGATTTTACCGAATTAGATAGGTAAGATCATAAAACTCGGATCTGATAATATCCAGGTAGTTCATATTGGTGGATAGATGGCTTAAATATTTAAGCTGCATTATTTAAGCTGCTTTACATTCATGAGTGTTGAAATTTCAAAAAACAAAAAAATCATATAAAAATAATCAGTTTTTGTATTGAGGCATATAACTGAATTTATTGTTGAATTTTGTGACATTGGATTTTTGTATAAGTTTATTCACAATTCTTCTGACAATCAAACTCAATTTCTGCCACTTTATCTCAATAAACAGATAGCCAGTATTTCATCCAATTAAATCGAATTCTAGATCTCACAATATTCTAGTTTGTTTAATTTTAATGGGAAGTGATTTTTTTTTACCGGTACATGGTTACTATTTTTCAATAAGTTTATCAAATATATGTTGCAGGGAAAATTGAAGGGATAAATGAAATAGAGGATGTATAACTAATTGATTTATCTATAATTGAAAAATGATTAGTTATCTAGAAAAGATTAGTTATCTAGTATACTCAATCAATGACAGGTTAATGATCTTTCTTGACTGGGTAGATGAGAATATTCAATATTTTTAGGATATACCAAAATCTGATACGGAAAAAAGATAAATATTTTATTTGGATAAATGCATAAAAAAATATGTATTCTAATCAAAAAAGGTACGAGAAAATAGGTTTTTTCTCGGAATAATACCTGTTTTCCACTATGTTTTTTGACAAAATAAAAATCTGCACGGGGGTTTTTCAATACATGCTCGTATTTTTGCAATGACTATATAAATAAACTTGATTTTTTTAACAATTTTTTCAGTTCGATTTCCGAATAAATGACAAAAATCCATTTTTTAATGCATTTCTTTATTAAATTGCATATTATTCTTACTTATTCCATGCACTAAAAAATCTGTACGGCGGGAAAAATGAGTGATGAATGGATTTTTGCACTCTTTACTATCCATCACGATTTAATCCAGGAAATCTACTAAAAATGAACCAAAAATGGCTGTATCCATTAATCATAATGCAATTTCCTGACTTAC
>JAJRQD010000284.1 GCA_024280435.1 archaeon
CATGTCCACGTTGAGCTCATGATCACTTTTAAATATGGAATTCCATTATTCTCATGGACCAATGAGAACAGGGTTGATATGGCATCAAATGCTGGAAATACAATTGAGAGTTCAAATTTAATCGGTGGATTGCTGTCTGCAATACTTTCTTTCTCTGAAACAATATCGATAGAGAACGATCAGGTTTTACAACAGATTAAAATGGCAAATTGTACCTATCAGTACCACTTGAGCGATGACCTGATCTTCTTTCTTGGTTTTGATACGAAAAATGCGGATCTGTATGAAAAGATAATAGATCAGTATTTTTATGATACAGTAGATTTTTTTAACACCTTATACTCACAATATTTTGGAAATGATATACAATTATCAGCACAGAGTTTTGATGAATTCAAAAAGTATCTGGAAAATAGTATCAATTCAGATATCTGGAGAATAGAGCGAACTCAGAAACAACAATTGGAGGATATTAAGGAATTATTACTTGATATATTGGGCCCTATGAGCAATGAGATATATGATAGTAATCTTAAACTGTTAAAATACAAATCCAGAGGACGAGAGATCAATTTATCCATTTTTGCAGAAAACATGGTCCGAGAGATCAGCTTACTCATGGATCCGGCTCAAGCAGTTCAGATAGGACAAGAGATACAAAATCTCATAACAATGGAGAGTAAATCATGACAGAAGAAAAATATGGAATATTCATATGTAAGTGTAGAGGAGAGGTAAGTAACTATATCCCTGTTGAAGAAATAGAGAATAAATTCAAAAGTAATGAGCACATTAAATTCACTTATGTCTCAGAATCTCTTTGTGATGCAGTAGAGAGACAGAAAATCAATAGTATACTTGAAAAAAATAATCCAAATGGGATTGTACTGGCAGGATGTTCACCAAGATATTATCAGGAATATTTCAGAGAGGTCGCATCAAAAAATAATATTAATGCAGGAAAGGTTGGATTCGCAAATATCAGAGAACAAATTGCATGGGTGCACAAAAAAGAGAGTAAGGAGTATCTGCAAACAAAAGCAGAACTTGCAATTGATGTAAGTCTGAATTCACTGGAGAATACGGATAATTTTGTTGCCACCAGACTTGAGATCATTGATGATGTGACAATAATTGGAGGAGGAGTTGGTGGAATTCAGACAGCACTGAGTATCTCACGTGCAAGAACTAATACACGTATACACGTAATTGAGAAAAAATCATTTATAGGTGGAGAACAGTTGAAGTATTCCAAAGCATTTCCAAGAGATGAATGCTCTGCTTGTGCAATTGCACCATTAATCTCAGAATTATCAATAAATCCAAATATAATTATTCATGATAAAACAGAAGTAATTGATTCAGTGGGTAGAGTGGGTGATTACAGACTAACAACCAGAAAGATGCCAAGATATGTGACAAAAGATTGTATTTCATGTGGAAAGTGTTCTGATGTGTGTATCAAGACTGTTCTGAGTACAGACGGTACTGAACTACACAAAGCTATATATCTGCCATTCAAAGGTAGCATTCCATTTTATTACAATATAGATGAAATATCTATTGATTTTTGCAAAGATGAATGTGATAAGCCATGTATTGATGTATGTCCAGCAAATGCCATCGATCTTGAGATGGAAGTGCAAGAGGAGATTATCAATTCAGGTATTGTGGTACTGGCAACTGGTGCCAGAGTACATCAACCAGAACAGGATGACAATATATTCGGATATGGTGAATGCAAAGATGTACTCACATTGCATCAGTTTGAGAAATTACTTGCTGTGAATTCAAGGTGGAAGGGAGACATTAGATTATTCTCAGACGAGAATAAACAACCCGAATCCATTGCATTCATACTCTGTGTGGAAAGAAGTACTCTTGGCTACTGTTCAAAATACTGTTGCTCTTCTAGTGCAGCAGCAATTAGACAATCAGTTGAGAAATTACCAAATACAAAGATATATGTGTTCTATCAAGATCAGTATTCCGATTCAAAATTTGCCGATGATTATATCAAGCAGACCAAGAAATTACCAAATGTACAGTGGATAAGAGCTACTCCCAGAACATTCAGCAATGGTAATGGAATAAATGTACATGTACCTGTTTCTGGAGGTATACTTGAATTGAAGATAGATATGTTGGTGCTTGCAACTGGATTGCAGCCACATGAGAATACACCTCTCCTCAGACATATTTTCGGACTAGATGCCTCAAAAGATGGTTTCTTCAGTGAATTTGATCTGTTATTCTCTCCAGTATCTACGAATGATATAGGAAAATTCGTGATAGGAACCGCATCAGGCCCAAAAACAATTCCTGAAACAACCATATCAGCCTATGCAGCAGGGTCAAAGATAGTGAATATTCTGAATAAAATGACACTGGAGATACCCATCTCGATAACTCATGTAAAGGAAGAATTATGCTCTGCCTGTGGAATATGCGTCAAAACATGCACCTACCATGCCAATACTGTAAATCTTGAAAAAGGAGTGGCAGAGGTTGATATTACCCGATGCAGAGGTTGTGGTAATTGTGTTACTGCGTGTCCTGCAAAAGCTAGAGATCTGATTGAATTCTCAGACAAAGCAATTAATGGAGCCATAGATCTACTAGGTAAAAGTCCATTGAATAGTAGAAATGAGGACCCAAATATGTTGGCATTTCTATGTAATGGATGTGGATACTCCACTGCGGATAATGTCGGACTCTCAGGTGCAGGAATGACCTACTCACCCAATTTATCAATTATCAGAGTGCCCTGTTCGGGTAGAGTGGATGCAAGACAGATGCTTCATGCCCTGTCATATTTCGACGGTGTGATGATCGGAGGATGTAAGCTGCATTCATGTCAGTACAGCGTAGGGAATTTTGATGCACAGAAGAGGGTATTTTTATTACAGGGTGCATTGGAAGCTGCAAATATCAACCCTAATCGTCTAAAAATGGAATATTACAGCCCTACTGAGACTGAGATATTCTGTGATTCAATTGATGAGTTTGAGAAAGAATTGAAGGAGGAGTTCAAATGAGAATAAAAGTAGCATACTGTATACTAACCTCTTGCACAGGTTGTAAGATAAGTTTTCTGGATATGCACGAGAAAATACTAGATGTACTTGAGAAGATAGACATTGTT
Source organism: archaeon (assembly GCA_024280435.1). GTDB lineage: Archaea > Asgardarchaeota > Heimdallarchaeia > Heimdallarchaeales > Kariarchaeaceae > JAJRQD01. The sequence continues at coordinate 3,146 of JAJRQD010000284.1, forward strand.
TACTCACAGATGATACAAGATCACAGAGAGGTTCCCGAATGTGATCTGATATTTGTTGAGGGATCCATATCCACTGATGAGGATTACAAAGAGGCACTGGAACTTAGAAAAAAGGCAAAGTATCTTGTTGCAGTGGGGGCCTGTGCTTGTTTTGGAGGTATCCCTGCAATGAGAAATTTCTATTCCACTGATGAGATACTGGATAGCACCTATTCACAGAAAAAAGGTAGATATACAGGTCCAAATGAATTATTACCCAAGGTTAAATCATTATCTTCGGTCATTGATGTTGATTTTGAGATACCAGGATGCCCACCTTTACCTGAAAATTTCATTGAGGTGATAGATAATTATCCTAATTTTGACAATATCAAATTACCAACGAAGACTTTATGTGTGGAATGCGATCTTAAAAAAGAAAAGCTACTATCTCCTATTAGGGAGTTTACATCACTAAAAATTAATGATCCATATGAGGTAGATGATACAGACATGTGTTTTCTTGAACGAGGAGTGCTTTGTATGGGTATTGCAACTAGATCCGGCTGTGGAGGTAGATGTGTTGGTATGCAAGTACCTTGCAGAGGTTGTTTTGGACCTCCTCCACAGGAAGGGTCTGAGGATCAAGGTGCAGGTATGATCTCAGCAGTGGCCAGCATCTTACCAACAGGAAGATTAATTGCAAAGGAGGATATTCTAGGATTAGTATACAGATATTCACTTTCAATGATCACCAATCTTCAGATAAAACGAACAAATGAAGGAGGAAATAAAGATGAATAATATAATTACGATAGAACCGGTATCAAGACTGGAAGGTAAGGCAAGGATAACTTTTGAAAGAGACAATCAAGGTGAGATATCAAGAGCTGAGTTTAGTGTGCTGGAATTCAGAGCATTTGAGAAGTTTCTTGAGGGAAGAATGGCAAGGGAGATGCCAAGAATTACACCCCGAATATGTGGAATATGCCCCGTATCTCATCACCTAGTATCTGCCAAAGCAACTGATATGCTCGCAAGAACTGTGATACCGGTCAGAGCTGCATTACACCGTGAATTAATGCACATGGCACAGTTTATACATTCACACACTCTGCATGTATATTTTCTAGCACTACCTGATTTTATTGACAGTTTCAAAGCTGAGAGCAATGATTTCAGATTACTGCTTAAAACAGATCCGGATATGCTGAAGAAAGTGATCAGACTTCGTAAATTTGCACAGTATGTGATCGAGGTAACGGGTGGAAAAGCAATTCATCCAATGTCTGCAATCCCGGGTGGAATATCCAAACCGATGAGTGAGGAACAGAGATCTGAACTGATAAAAGAGGCCAAAGAACTTGTACCAATCACAAAAGAGATACTGTACAAAGTGTGGGATCTCCTTGATGCAGTACCTGATAAGCTCAAGCAATATGAGACACTTGAGACACACAGTATGGCTATGATCAGTAAGAACAACACAATTGCACTGTATGATGGCGAAGTGGTGATTATTGATAAGAATGGAAAGAGAAAAGCAGGATACAGAGGTGCAAGTTATCAGAAATATGTTGAGGAAAGAACTATGGAATGGTCCTGGACTAAATTTCCCTATTTCAGAAAAGATGAGGGGGAAGAATCATCAATATTACAAGTTGGACCTCTGGCACGTCAGAAAATATATGATAGTATACCCACTGCAATTGCAGGTGAGATGCTGGATAAATTCAGAGAACAATTTGGTAGATACACAGTTGAGAACTATGCTACACATTATGCACGTGTACTTGAGATAATGTATTCATTGGAAAGAACAGTAGAGATACTTGAGGATGACAATCTGATGAATAATGACTACAAAATTAAGAATAAAATCACAAAAGCAAGTGGTGTGGGACTTCTTGAAGCACCTAGAGGTACACTTATTCATCATTTCGAGAGCAATGAGGATGGTAGAATTACCAATAGTAATATTCTTGTGGCAACAACATTCAACAATCCAGCGATTAATCTTGCATTGTTCAAAGTTGCAAAAGCACAGATGGCAGGTGGTAAGGAGATAGATAATGAAACACTAAGATATATTGAATCATCTGTAAGAATTTTCGATCCATGCCTGACATGTAGTTCACATAGCTTCAATAATTTCACTATAAAAGTAATTAATCACAGAGGAGAGACGATTGAGCATGTACAGGAGAGATCCAAAGATCTTAGAGCTACCTGATTCTTGTAAGAATACTGATATCCATATTCTGTTCATTGGAAACCCTTACTGTTCTGATGATGCACTTGGATATCATATCTTCATGGAGATTAGAGATAAAACAAACCATAAAATATTCTTCTCATATAATATTGAGATAGAGGATATACTCTTATCACTTGATAATTCAGGCAATGCTAGTGTGCTGATAATTGATACTGAAATTGGAATTGAATTAAGATATATTGAGAATGCACATCTTAAACATAAAAATACTCATAAAGCAGAATGGGGAATTCTTTCCTCCTATTGTGATAAAAATGATATTCCACTATCTATTTTACTAGTACCTGTATCAAATGTAGAGTATACAGGAGAGATCATCAATCTTTCTCCAGAAATGGATTTATACAGAGATATGATAGTTAGAATGATAAATTAGTACGTTAATACAACAATTCAAACATAATACTAGTAAAATTATATTGTGTATATTCTGAGAAATAATATATTTGAGTGTTTATTATTATATTGCGATAAAATATTTAAAAAGGAATCAAATATAATTCCTCGTATAAGCAAGTGATTTTTAAATAGCCACTTAAAGATAAATCTAGTGAGAATTTAATGGTAACTAAGTTAACTGATAATCCTGATATACAGGATATTCTAACAAGAGAGAAAGCCTTACAAGATTCTGGTGCTTATGTCTACATGAAAGAGATTGAAGGTACAACCAACAGAACTGTAATGTCAGGTGGAAGTGAAATGATCATGCTCGGTTCATACAGCTACCTAGGATTAATTGATCATCCAGAAATCATGAAAGCATCTGAGGATGCATTAAGAAAATATGGAGCTGGAGCAGGAGGTGTCAGACTATTAACTGGAACCACAACAATTCACAAAGAATTAGAGGATAAATTGGCAAAATTCAAGAAAACTGAGGATGCAATTGTATTCTCCTCTGGATTCATGACTAATATTGCTGTACTCTCATCATTATTCGATCAGAGAGATCTTATTGTGATAGATAGGTTCGCACATCAATCAATATATGATGGGGCAGGATTATCAAAGGCCAAATGGATGAAATTCAGACATAATGATCTTGATCACTTACGTGCAATTCTAAAATTACACAGACCTAATTATAAAAGAGTAGTAATTGTTGTAGATGCAGTATACTCAATGGATGGTGATATTGCACCAATGCCAGAGATAATTGAGATTGCCAAGGAATATGATGCTTTCACCATGGTTGATGAGGCACATTCAATAGGCGTACTTGGTGAGAAGGGAACTGGAATTGAGGAATACTTTGGATTGGATCCTGATGCAATAGATCTGAAGATGGGTACTTTCAGTAAGTCCATACCATCAATTGGAGGTTATCTTGCAGCTAAAAAGGATGTTATCACATATTTGAGGTTCACAGGACATCCGTTTGTATTCTCTGCTGCACTTCCACCTGCAAGTGTTGGTGCTGCAATGAAAGCATTAGATGTAATCCTTGCAGAACCTGAAAGAGTAAAGATGCTTCATAAGAACATAGATTATTTCCTGAATGGTGTGAAAGCACTTGGATTTGATGTATTGAAGAGCAAAGACACAGCGATTATTCCTGTAATGATTGGTGATAATATTCAGACCTTTGGATTTGCAAAGGCAATGCATGATGCAGGAATATTTGTTTCACCAATAGTATATCCAGCAGTACCCCATGATGGAGGTAGATTGAGATGTTGTGTTATGGCCACACATACAAAAGAAGACCTTGACAAGGTGATTGGTGCAATGGGTCATATCGGCAAAGCAATGGGTATAATCAAATAATTCAACTATCATTAGTGCTATCCACAGCAGAATTCCATACTTTAAATATTTCATTGGCTTCTATCTCACTCATTGATTGAATTGCCACTCCAGATTGTATCACTATATAATCTCCCACTTTTATTTTATCAAGCAATGCAATATCTATTTTTATCTCCTCATCATTATCGATAATTATTGCAGTAAATGAAGTATTATCCACTTTTATTACTTTTTTAGGAATTGCAATGCACATTATATTAACTATTTTATTTATTGTATATAATTTAGAATATCGCTATATCATCTATTGTTTAATTTATATGACAATACTAGTTTGCACCACAGTGGCTGCACTGTTCAGATCTGAAATCTCTTAGTTCAAAACAATTCCAGCATTTCTCGTTCACAGTGCCTCCTTGTTCTATTGTGTATCTCAAATGATTGGCCACTATTTGAAAAGTATCAATATTGAATTGATCTTCTTTAACAACTTGTGCAGGAGTTGATTTAAAATATCTGTATAGAACGAATATGATTATTGAGAGAATAAATCCCAACAGACTTCTCAAAACAATACTTAAAATAATTGCAACAACAAAAGCTCCCCAAGAATTATTTCTACTCAGTAATGAGCTGTATTTAGATCGAATCAGCAGTTTTACAGTGCCTGCATGCCTTGTATCTGTGGTTAATTCTATTGTAGCATTCTTAAATCTCTTCTTGACAATTAATTCTATCTTATTTGCATTTATCAGCTTTGTATCAACAAAATAACCATTCTGTGTCAATGAATTCACTGTGATATCATCATCTTATTTGTACATACGAATTTTAAGTTGTGAAATTAATCAATTTCACACGCTCTGGTGAGATGATGTCACCACTACTCCATTGAATGTGCTTTAATACATTCTCTGGGGCTACTTTTCCCATTATATTTATTGCTCCATTAATATCTGCATTTATCTCCACACCACAGCTATTGCACCTGTATAATCCCCTGTGTACTCTGTTTGCCTTTCTTATAGTTCCACAGTTGAAA
>JAJRQD010000285.1 GCA_024280435.1 archaeon
CAAATTCGATGGTATGTATTTTACCCCACTCCCATGTTTCGGGATCCAACCCAATTGTATCTCTAAGGTATTCATATGCGCGATTGAAGCTATTTCTCAATAATTTCTCTTTACCACCTGCATGAATCACCCACCAGGAATCTTCGGGGTTTTCCAACATTCGCAACAGAGTAACAGTATCATGACCATAGAATTCATGGCTTGATAATAGTATTGGATGAAATCCAGTACCCATTAGTGTCTCTGTTAATTCTTTTCCAAGATTTGGCTCAAATAGATGACGAACTGCCATATATTTTGTAACTGAATACAGACATCCACCCACACTATCAGCAGTCAGATTACCATCCCAATCCTTCATCATATTATATGCCTTGTTAACCCGTGGATCATGATCATTTATCTTAATATCATCAAAATGTTTGATAAATTCAGTACCAGGAATATTATAAAAATCATTCATCATCTTCTGACTATCCTCTACGGATATTTTGTCAAGAGATGAGAAATAATCCTCTATTCTCTTGGCTCTGTATCCATTCATCCATACATTTCCAAGATAATGCTTGTATTTATCTCCAATAATCTTGTTATTACAGGATACAATAAATCCTCTTTCGGGATTGAGTGAATGTGGCATACTCTCAAACGGAATGAAACCTTTCCATTCGTATTCACCAGTCCATCCGGGTACAGGTACCATTCCAGTATGTTTTTTAGCTCTTTTGGGCACTTTCCCCGAGGTATAGTATCCAATATTCTCTGCATCTGCAAAGGTAACATTCAACTGTGGTGCCTCGATATCATTGATTGCATTTGCAAAATCATCCCAATTCTTAGCTGAATTCAACTTATACCATCCCTCAAATGCCTTGTTGGATTTTAATGCCATTGAATTGACTGCAATTTTATCAGCACCGGTCAAACCCACCACATCAGAGATAATTGGACCATGTTTGGTAATAACTACCTTCTCTATATGAGGTATCTCTTTTTTAATATTGATCTTTTCCTCTATAATTGTTGCATCCAATAGTTTATCCTTGAAATGATATTTAGTTGGATCCTTCTCATCAAATTTCTCAATGTACAGATCTTCTGCATCTGTGAATGCAAGTGTCATCCCCCATGCGATATGCTCATTATGACCAACCAGTATCAACGGAATTCCAGGTACTGACACTCCAGATACATTGATACTGTTTGAGCGAAGATGATTGAGATACCAAAGACTTGGTAAAGACATGGCAAGATGCATATCATTGGCAAGTATTGGCTTTCCTGTTGTTGATTTCTCCTTGGATATAACCCATGAGTTAGAACCCATACTCTGGCTGACAAATGGACCTTTAGCTTTTTCAAGAACTCCTTTTAGATTATATACATTGAATTCAATATCATTGTGAAGGGTATTTGGATTACCTTCAGGATAGTTTATCTCGAGCTCTGCTGCATGTTCAGCTCCAACTGCCTCTATAAGTTGTGCACGTATAAGTTCACCATACCATGCATGTGATAATTGCCAAATCATCAGTCTCACCACAGCCATAGAATCCTCTTCAGTCCAGAGCTCGGGTTTGTGTTTGATCAATGAGAATTCAACAGGAGTATGAGTATCCAAACTATTGATATGTGCATTCACACCCTTGGTATATGCAGAGATTATATCGATTAATTTAGTGTCTGCATTTTCCAGATCCTCTTTGCCAATTCTTCTCCATCCAAATACACGAGCAGTTCTATCAGTATCCAGTGCAACAGAACCGAATATCTCACTCAAAGTACCACTGGCAGTTCTTCTGTTTAGCTCCATCTGCCAAAGACGATCCTGTGCGTGAATAAATCCCTGTGTATAGTATAAATCATGATCTGTACTTGCCTGTATATGAGGAATACCATCTCTATCTCGAGTGACAGATACCTTTCCATCAAGTCCCGGTAGATTTATCTCACCCACAATCTGTGGTTGTCTTTTTTTATCAAGAAATTTGACATAGGTACGCAATACAGGTCCTATTATATTATTTAATATTGACATAACATGATGATAATTTTACTGAACTTAAGAATTTCATATTTCATTTGTAGGATTGAATTTGTATCAATAACAAATTGACAATTGAATCATTTAAAAAATCATATATTTTTGTAAAATCAAGGTTGAATATATATCTAATCTGCATCTAATTAATAAATATATCAGAAAATTTTGAATTCTAAAAATCGTTCAGCTAACAATTCAAAAATTAATAAAAAAAAATTCTTGACATGTTTTTTTCAGTAGAAACTAACGTTAAGTCTATAAAGAATTATTATTTATAATAGTTAGAGCTTGAGTAAGCTTATATGAAATTAGATATTTCATAAGGCAACGTGTCCGAGCCTGGCCCAAGGAGCTGGCCTTGAATACAAGTCCAATCTGTGACCAATCATGGAAGTCAGTGTGCACCGCACTCAGGGGTTCGAATCCCCTCGTTGCCATTTACAGCATTTAATTAAAAGTACAATTTATATTGATTACACACAACCATTGATTACATCAATTTTTCACTTTTAGCATAGTGTCAGCTATAGTGTTATATATTAAAAAGAGTATAATTAAGATATGGCAAAGAACTCTGTTATCAAATTACCAAATGGAGTTACAATTGAAATTACCCCTGATTTCAAGCCAGAACAAATCAATGCAATAATCTCTTCGGTTATTGCAGGTGAGAGATTTAAACCTGAAAAGAGAGAGAGAGAAGAAGTGGTGAGAGATCCCGAATTGATATGGCATACTTCCAAGAAAGAGAAGGTAGCTATGTTTATTCGGAATTATTTCTCACCCACTTTATGGTTCTCAGCAAAGGATCTACTTGAAGAGCAGCTACAAGTTGTTCGGAGCATTGTATTCGGTGAAACATCACAAATTGGTACATATCTGAAAAGATTGTATGAGGAGAAATTTCTGGAAAGAAAGACATATGGCAGACTTGTGAAGTATAAAATGAATGAAACATTTCAGAATACTTATCCAAGAATACCTATGGAACAGATGAATTCATTCATAATGAGCTCTATTGAATGAAACTACCAAGTTTATATAGTTAATTGAATATTAATTAATAATGAAAAATGAACTGTTTGATGACATTGTGATTGAAATCCTTGATATTTTTGAATATACATTGATATCAGATAGGGGGAAATTACTTGAAGAGGTTGAGCAACGTATTGATGCATTGATATCAACGAATACAACATATTATCATCAGATTGAGAATGTATTGGTATTATTTGAACATGATAGATCTATTTCAGAGGTTGATATTGATAATTATACAGGCAAAGTATACAGAGCGCATCAATTTCAGGATGCTAAAAGAGATTGTGCACAGGCATATCTCTATCAACGCTACTATGATATCAGTCAAGAGGTGATAACAGAATTATATACCGAATTCATCAATTTTATTGATACTGCAAACAGTGTATTCACACCTAAAGATCTATTCGAGTTGGATGATATTGAACTATCAACAACCTGTGATAATGGATGGATCCCACATTCCTATGAGAGTGATGATGGAAAGACCATATACTGGACAGATAGCCAACTAGATGGTATAAATGCAGTATCTAGACATATTTATGGTTTCTGGATGACTATCAATGTATCCCGATAACTGAATAATATTACAAGAAAAAATTATAGAATAATTAGTGAAATTACTATTTACTTTAATTGATCTGTAATAAATACCTATTATGGATGATCAGCTTGAATATATTTTCAACCCCAGATCTATTGCAATAGCAGGTGCCAGTAGAAATCCCAATTCAATTGGAAGATTATTACTGAGGAATATCATTAATTTTGGATATGAAGGAAATGTATATCCTATTCATCCCAAGGCAGAGGAGATTGGTTCTTTACCTGCATACAAAAGGTTGACAGATATCCCCGAAGATGTAGATATGGTGATCTCAATTATTAAAAGAGATTATGTAATTCAGCTGATAGAGGATGCCAGGAAAAAAGGTGTTAAGTCAATGATTATCATCACCGCAGGTTTCAAAGAGATTGATGAGGAGGGTGAGGAGCTTGAGAATAAGGTTAAAGAGCTGGCAAAAGAAGCAGGTATAAGAGTTGTTGGACCAAATTCAATGGGTATAATAAATGGTTATGGTTTGAAGGTAAATGCTTCATTCACTCCTGTTGAACCAGTAGCCGGTGGAATATCATTTATCAGTCAATCTGGAGCAATTGGTGCAGTGCTTATGGGATATGCAAAGGAATATGGACTTGGCTTCTCCAAATTTGTATCCGTTGGAAATAAGATGGATATTAATATATCTCATCTTCTACCATATATGGAGAGAGATGATAATACAAGAGTAATCTCCTGTTATCTGGAATCATTCAGTGACCCTCTAAATTTTGCAAAAATTGCTCGAAAAACATCTATGAGTAAGCCTGTGATTATGGTGAAGAGTGGTCGGACAGACAGAGGTTCTGTTGCTGCATCTTCACATACAGGTGCACTTGCAAGCTCGGATATAATAGTGGATAGTGTACTCAGAAAAAGTGGAGTCATCAGAGTTGATAGTATCAAAGATCTTATTGATACATCCCTTATTTTCCTGAAAACACCATTACCAAAAGGGAGAAGAGTTGCAGTGATATCCAATGCAGGAGGTCCGGGTACCCTTGCCACAGATAGTCTGATAAACTATGGGCTCATAGTTGAGGATCCATTAGATAAGACAAAGGAGGTGTTGAAATCATTTCTACCATTGGAGGCAAGTGTTGACAATCCAGTGGATATACTTCCATCAGCGGGTATTGATGGATACAAACGTTCAGTTGAAACATTACTTGCAGATGAGAATATAGATATGGCTCTTGTCATAATGTTACCACCTGTGTTGACATCTATTGATGAATTATTCATTGTAATTGATGAGGTGGCAAAGAATGCGGATAAACCAGTAATTGGTTGTTTTATGGGGGATAATGGTGAGATATCAAAGTACACTGAATTATCGTATCCAGTGTTTGAATATCCTGAAACTGCTGCCAAGATGATGAACTATCTGGTAGAATATGCAGAATGGAAGAATAAAATATATGATGAAAAATTATATGAAGTCTCAGCTGAGATAAGAGAAAAAGTTGATAGAATCATATCAGATGCTAAATCTAGAGATAATATGCTACTGCAGAATGAGATTGAACAGATATTCACTCTGTATGGATTTGAGATGCCAAAATCTGCAATAATTAACTTAGAGGATGAATTACAAAAAGTATGCAATGAAATTGCCTATCCATTGGTTATTAAAATCGCATCAAAACATATATCACATAAAAGTGATAGTGGAGGAGTGATTATCAATATCAAAGATATTGAGGGTGCTAGAAAAGCATACTCTACTATTATGAGAATATATGATGATAATAATGTACCAGCAGAGGATAGACAGGTACTGATACAGAAATTCTACAAAGGTGGTGTTGAGATCGCACTTGGTGCCTCATATGATGAACAGTTTGGATATATGGTGATGGTTGGTTCTGGAGGAGTATTGATTGAGGTACTCAAGGATGTGATATTTACACCCATACCTATTGGTAAAATAGAAGCTTTGGAAATGTTGAAATCACTCAAAGGATATCAATTACTCACCGGCTTCAGAGGTAATAAAGCAGTTGATGTGGATATAATTGCAGATTATATTGTAAGGATTGCCACTTTGGTGAGCAATCACCCTCAAATTGCAGAATTGGATATCAATCCACTGTATTCCATGTCTGAAGGTTCAGTAGTTATCGATGTAAGAATGTCTCTTAAGTAATATATCAAAAGTTTATTTTATTATTATACATAAAAATGAAGGTATTTAAATCATAAAGTAATTTCTAGAACATGTCCTCACGCGAGAGAGTTGGTTCCATAATAAGTAGTATTGCAATTATTCTGGTTATATCTGATTGGTTTTTTGATACCAATATTTTTGGTATAAGGCTGCTTTATCTTGGTATATTCCTTTTTATAATCAGAGGGATGCTACTTAACATAATATTTGGACCTAAAAAAAGAAGATCCAGACGAGAAAGGATCATCCGAAACAATCTATCAATAGAGAGTAAATACTGTCAAAGTTGTGGAACTGCGAATGAAGCAATCTCTGTATTCTGTATTCAATGTGGTAGTGCATTCAGTAACAATCAATCAGCAAATCAAGAAAATAGTTATCAAAAATAATAATTTCAACTTTACTTTCTGCAAAAAAAACAAATAATATTAGAATTTAAATAATTTATGTACCAGAATATCAATGTACTATTCTTTGATGATAAAAAATTCCTGCTAAAAGGACTTCAGAGACATTTTAACAAACAATTCACATGCCATATTGCCACAACACTTGAAGAAGCAACTGAGATAATCAATACACACAATATACAAATATTGGTTGCAGATCATCAGATGCCAGATGAGATTGGTATCAAATTGTTGAATACATACAAGGATAATGAAAAAATAAGGAGAATACTCACCACTAGTGATAGGCACAGTGATCTGGTACTTACAATGCTAAATGATGGTATGGTACATGCAATTGTATACACACCACTATCAAGAGATGTACTTGGTGAGGAGATGAAATCACAGGCAAATGCAATAAAAAATTGAATACATATCTTGTAAATGAATCCCACATCTGTTGCTTTTCTTCTATAATACTTACTAATTCTTTAATTATACAAAGCATAATATTTGCATATGATTAATTTATCTGAGGATGACATTAAAAAAACCAAGAGCTCAGATAATTTCAACTCTAAAGAAGTGGTATCATACAGAATTGATAAACTTCAAGAACTTGGAATTAATATTGATAAACTACCCTATTCGATCAGGGTATTGTTAGAGAATGTAATAAGAAATTATGACGGTTTCCTTGTCAATCTGGAAGACGTGAATACAGTTGCCAACTGGCCAGAGGGTGCAGGAAGCAAAGATGTACCATACATGCCTGCAAGAGTAATTCTACAGGATTTCACAGGAGTTCCACTTATAGTTGACCTTGCTGCGATGCGAGATGCGATGGCAAACGAGGGTGGAGATCCGGAAAAGATAAATCCACTTATACCAACTGATATTGTGATAGATCACAGCGTACAGGTTGATTCATATGGTCAGAAGGATTCATTGTCAATCAATCTTGATTATGAATATAATAGAAATACAGAGAGATATGAACTTATTAAATGGGCACAGAATGCATTCAAAGATTTCAGAGTGATACCACCAGGAAGTGGAATTATTCATCAGGTAAATCTAGAATACCTTGCATCTGTTGTAGATATCAGAGATGTAAAGGGAGAGAAAACAGCTGTAATTGATACCTGTGTTGGTACAGATAGTCATACAGTAATGATAAACGGAATGGGGGTCATGGGCTGGGGAGTCGGTGGAATTGAGGCAGAGGCAGTAATGCTTGGACAACCCTATGTAATGGTATTACCTGAGGTAATAGGTTTCAAATTAACTGGCTCATTACCAGAAGGTGCAACTGCAACAGATCTGGTTCTAACAGTGGTTGAGATGCTTAGAAAGAAAGGAGTAGTTGGTAAATTTGTTGAATTCTTTGGTGAAGGTCTAGATAGTCTTGCATTGACTGATAGAGCAACAATTGCCAATATGGGTCCAGAATATGGTGCAACTATGGGATTTTTCCCAATAGACAATGCAACTCTGGATTATATGACATTGACTGGAAGAGATGAGGACCATATAAAATTTGTCGAGGAATATGCAAAAGCACAGCATATTTTCCGTACATCAGATGCAGTAGATCCGGAATTCAGTGATGTAATAGCCCTCGATCTATCTGATGTGAAACCATCTATTGCGGGTCCATTAAATCCAGAGGAAAGAGTTTCTTTATCTGATGCAAAAGCTAGAGCAATAGAATACCAGGAAGCATATATTAGTAATAGAAGCAAAGAAGCAGAGATAAGAACTGCCGAGTTTGAATTCAAAGGTGAGAATGTGAAATTGACAGATGGAAATGTGGTGATTGCAGCTATTACCAGCTGTACAAACACTTCAAACCCAGATGTCCTAGTGGGTGCAGGACTTATTGCCAAGAAAGCAGTCGAGTTAGGATTGAGCACCAAACCTTATGTAAAAACCAGCTTTGGCCCTGGATCACTTGTAGTTACAGAATATCTGAATAAACTTGATCTACAGAAATATCTTGATGAACTTGGATTCAATGTTGTTGGATATGGATGTACCACTTGTATTGGAAATTCAGGTCCATTACCACCAGTGATAGATAATGCAATACGGGAAAATGATCTTTATGTATCCACAGTATCCAGTGGAAATAGAAATTTCTCAGGAAGAATACATGCATTAACCCGTGGGAATTACCTTGCCTCACCGATGTTGGTTGTTATATATGCAATTGCAGGTAAAACAGATATCAATCTGTTAACTGAACCAATAGGTAAGGATAAAAATGGTAATGATGTCTTTATGAAAGACTTATGGCCCACTCAGAAGGAAATCAGTGATGCAGTTAAGAGTGGTGTGGAACCAGAGATGTTCAAGGCAAATTACAGTAATATCCTCAATGGAGATATTAAATGGCAGAGCCTTGATGCACCATCTTCCACTCTGTTCAAATGGGTAGAGGAATCCACATATATCAGACTTCCACCATTCTTTGATAATTATACCAGTGATCCTGAGAACCCAGATGATATTAAAGATGCAAGAGTATTATTACTATTAGATGATAAAATATCAACAGATCATATATCACCAGCGGGTTCTATCGCAGTGGAGAGCCCAGCTAGTAAATATCTGCAGGAGAATAATGTTAAGATAGAGAATTTCAACTCCTATGGTTCAAGAAGGGGTAATCATGAGGTAATGATGAGAGGTACTTTTGCAAATGTACGTGTGAAGAATCAGATTGCAGAGGGTAAAGATGGTTGGTTCTCCAAATACATGCCAGAGAATAAAGTCATGTCTACTTTTGATGTATCCAGAAAATATATCTCAGATAACACACCAGTAATTGGTATGGGTGCAAAACAGTATGGACAGGGATCATCAAGAGATTGGGCTGCAAAAGGACCTGCTCTACTTGGTATGCGTGCAGTCATAGTAAAGAATATAGAGAGAATACACCGATCAAATCTTGTGGGTATGGGAGTATTGCCACTACAATTTGAAGATGGTATGGGTTGGCGTGAGTACGGTCTCGATGGTACTGAAGTATATACAATCAATGGTATATCGGAAGGACTTACAGTTGGAAAAATGCTTGATGTGGTTGCAAAGAAATCAGATGGCACTGAGGTCAAATTCAAAGTGAAAGCAAGGATTGACACAGAGGTAGAGCTTGAATACTATAAATATGGTGGTATTCTGAGATATGTGCTTGCACAGTTATTGAAATAAATAAGAATATCTGGAAAAAAAGTAAAATTATTTAAAATTATCAAACAAGAGCCTATTATTACAAATTAAATTGGAATTATTTATTTTTATTATAAAACTATTATATAATGGTTTATTCACTGTAAGATTATGTTATCGATAGATGAGAGTAATGCTTGGATAATTATACTGGCAGTTATTATATTATTTTCCTTTCTAACAATTTGGTTTTACTACAAGAAAGATAAATATGAACCCGAACCAATATCCAGGATCATAAAGGCTTTCATTTATGGTATAATATCAATAATTCCATCTGCTATTTTATCATTAATAGCTCTCAATTTTATCGGTGGTGGAGACTTCATATCTGCGGTTCTAATTGCACCTGTTGTGGAGGAAGTATGCAAGGCATTATTTGTGGTACAATTATCCAAACACGAATCATTTGATGGGCCACTTGATGGAATGATCTATGGTGCAATGGTTGGAGCAGGTTTTGCAGCAGGTGAGAACCTATTATATGCATTTTATGCAGCTACAAGTGAGGGTATTGCCTCTGGGATCACACTGGCAACATTACGTTCATTCAGTCAGATAATAGGACATCCACTCTACACTGGACTTGCAGGTGCAGGAATAGGAGAGGCAAAAGTTGGACTTAGCAATAATAAATATCAGCAACTATGGAGAGCTATGCTATTGCATGCATTATGGAATGGATCTGCATCATTACCTGGATTTGGAATATATGCAGGATTAACAATTGTGATAGTCACCAGCATAATACTTCTGAGAAATGAATTGAATATTGCAGTTGAGCTTGACAGAAAAGCATTTGAATCGGGATACTATGAGAGAAAAGAGGAAATGAAAATG
>JAJRQD010000286.1 GCA_024280435.1 archaeon
CTCATATAATCCTTACATGTTTTCTAATCATATATTATATTTCATTCAATAAATGTAAAAGAGTAATTAATTTGTAATATTTTTATCTTTAATTAATTATTCCATTGTAAAGATTGTTGAAAGGTTCTCTTTTAGGTATGGATCAAGTGCATTTTGAAATACAGAAACTTTACCTTTGAATTTTTTAATCTCCTCACTAAAGTTTTGTTCGATAAAATCACCAAGTTCTCTGAGTTTTTGTCTGATCAGATGAGATACTGGCTTCTCAACAAGTGAGATAATTGCGAATAACTCTTTTTTACTTATAAGAATAGCATTATCACCCTGATCTATCAGCTCTACTTTGCTCCTAGTGATCTCATTGATCTGTGCTTCAATGCCATAAATAGCTGATGATATCAGGAGTGTGGACTTTCCTCCCTCATCAATATACTGTTTTGAAGAGAATGTGAAAATATCTCTACCATAATTATCTCGTCCGACAATCCATTTGATAGAATTATTGCTCATCAATCCATCACAGATCGATGCGATTATATTTATATCATCTTCCCATACTTTATAGTCCAGAGATATATTACTTTCCTGCATTTTAAATAATTCTCCCAATTTGACTGCATTATTGGATAAAGTCTTTATCTCGGTATCTGACAGTGTATTATCTCCTTTACTGGTGAGATATGTGATGAGATTATTTATCTGTACCAGGGAAGAATTTACAATATGGCCCGGAATAAAGTCAAAAGATAGTAGAATAACTCTGTAACTTGCCTCAAAAAATTTAACTAACATATAATATCGCTCTTCAGTTGGCAAAGCCACCCAAGTTTTCTCTATACTCATTTTTAGTTTATTAACTATCTGATAATCTATCTGACTACGATCTTTTGAGAATGGATTAGTACCAACTATATTTCTCAGAGCAAGTGGAATCAATCTTTCCACATCTTCTACGGTAAGGTCCCAGTTTTCAAGTGCCAACACTGCACGATGTAGCTCATCTACTAGGTCTCTGAAAGTTTTTGAGGTATACCTCATATTTTTCATTCTCTCTCTGACAAGTTCTTTGATCACTTTGAAACTCAACTCAACTTTAGAGCCTTTGTACTCAATCATAATTGGAATAGTAGTTTCAGATTTAACAAATGAATTCTCATCATATCCTAGCTGATGAATACTCTCATTGAGGTATTTCAGTATTTTTTTTGTAGAGATATTTGCCTGTAATTTATCTTTTATCATAAATAATATATCAATGGCATGTAAGGGTGTGATACCAGAGTCAATCAGAGAGGATAATATAATATCAGAGGAGAAAGGCACTTCCACACCTCTTTTCTTCACAGTATGGATTTTCTCATCAAATTCTTCTCTGATCTTCTGTGCAATTGACATTTGGCCGATACCTCAAATCCGCTAATTTATTATAATTATGGATTGGTATTTGTCAAATTTAATGTTTGCTAAGATTTTGAAATATATAACAAATATGTTGACGATTTTTTGCTAATTACTCTGAGTAATTGAGAAAATAATGAATTTACAACCTAGATTATCTGCTGAGCAATCTGTAAGTTTTATAGTATGTGCTTTATTAAATTGATGAATAGAGTTATTTATTACCTTTAATCACAATTTTTATTGAAAATTGCTTTAAGTAATAGGTTGATTTTTATTACAAAATTATATAAAAAAATCATAAGTTTATGAGCGAGCATATCAGACATCTCAAAAAAGGTAACGAATATTACGAAAAAGGACAGTGGGAGCAGGCTTTGGAAGAATATGACCAAGCACATAAACTTGAATACCAGATCAGAGATGGTTGGATTAACCGAGGCTTTGCATTTGAATATATTAATGAATTCAAACAGGCAGTTCAATGCTATACTCATCTTCTTAATCTATCTCCCAGAAATAAATTGGTATGGAATTTTCAAGGAAGGGCCTATCAATCACTTGGCCGTTGCGATAAGGCAATTATCAGTTTTCAGACTGCGATAAAGATTGATCGAGCATATTTATTGTCATGGTATAACTTGGCGCAGGCGTATGGATGCTTACAACTTTATGATAAGGCAATAAAAGCTATACAAAAAGCATTGGCAATTCAACCATCCCATGTTGATTCATTGGTTAGCTATGGTAAATTTTTGAGAATGCAGGAACAATTTGATGATAGCCTTGTAGAATTGGATCACGCATTGGATATTAATCCTATGCACGTGGATGGTCTTTACAACAGAGGTTACACACTTGGCTCTCTTGGCAGATATGAGGAGGCATCTTTGTGTTTTGATCTTGCAATACAGCAGGAGAATAGGATAAAATCTGATCGGGATGAGTTGTTGAAATTACCAAGAAGGCCTGATTTGAGTGCAGAAGAGTTATCTTACATTGCAGAAGGTTATATGAAATCTGGCAAGCTTGATCTTGCAAGTGAATTTATTGATAAATCAATAAGTAAGGCAACTGATAATTCAGAGGCTCTTTATCTCAAAGGTGTACTTTTAAAAAATACAGGTGATTTAAGAGAAGCATCCAAATTTATGGAAAAGGCACTTGAGGCAAATCCAACACATCAAAAAGCTGCACAGGAGAGCGCTGCATTGCAAGAGATGTTTGATGTGAATCATCTACTGCATGGAAAAGAACTATATGATGAAAATAAATTTGGTGAGGCATTGATATCACTGAATAAGCATCTATCATTGGATACGGCAACAGCAGAGGGTTATTATTACAAAGCAATGTGTTTGAAAAATTTAAAGAGATATACAGAATCAAGTCAATCACTAAAACAATTGCAAAATATTGATCCAAGCTATAACGATCGAGAGGTTCAAAGGGAGATAGATAATTTACAGAAAATAATCGATGAGGACAATATTAAAGCATTCCTGAGAAACGCTGAGGTGTTGATCAATAGTGAGAAATTTGAGGATGCAATTTTATCATACAATGAAGTATTGGTATTAGACCCTAGAAATAGATATGCAATCTCAAAAATAGGTTACTGTTATGAAAAAATGGGTGATCTTGATAATGCCTACCAGTATATTGCAAGGATGTGTGATCTTGATCCAACAGATACAGAATGTAATGATAAACTCTCTGAAATAGAAGAAAAGATAAAAAATAAAGTTCTTAATCAAAAATTATCCAAAGCTGATATTGCATTCAAAAATAGTGAATATGATGTTGCATATTCTTTATATCAGGAGGTATTATCTGTTGATCCACATAATAAACTTGCCATATCGATGAATAATGAATTAGAGAAAATAATTGAGAATATAAAATTGAATAAGGATACTGAAAAGTTGGAAACATTATATTCTGCTAATTCATTCAAAGATGCATTGTCTTTTTGTGATGATATTCTCAATATAGATGAGAATAATATCAAGGCTCTATTAATCAAGGCTAAATGTCTCAGAGCATTAGGTGATATATCAACTGCTAATGAAGTTATTGATAAATTATTGGCAATTGATGCTGATAATCTGGATGCAACACTTGAGAAGATGGAAATAGTTGAAGTGATTAATCAAGAGTTACTTAATGATTTACTGATTGCTGGAAATAAATACTTCAAAGATGGTTTATATCAAGATGCATTGAAAAAATATAACTCTGCATTGGAAATAATAGCTGATGATCCTGAAACAATACTGAAAATTGCGAATACACTGTATGAATTATCTGACTATGATGCATCAAGACAGAAAATACATGAATTGGGTGATTATAAACCCATAGAGGTTGCTATTCTACTAGAGAAAATAGATATATCTCAAGGATTGATTTCTATTGATGAACGAATAGTTTTAGACAAATTAGTGGATGCTAAGTCATTGTTGGGCACTCTACTCCGGAAATATCCCGATAATGATAAATTATTGAGTAAAGTCTTGGAATTGGATCAACTATTAAGTGATAAAGAACTGGCTAATAAAGTAACAGTTGTAAAATCACTGATCAAATCTGAAGATTTTGAAGATGCCAATACCCAGTTGGTTAAATTGATAGATATGTATCCCGAAGAGAAAGAACTACTTGATCTTCTAGATAAAGTAAAAACTTTGTTGTCAGACAAAAATACAAAGGATAATATTCTTAAAGTTGATGAATATATTGGATCTGGAGATATTGCAGAAGCAGAGTTATTGCTAAATTCAATGACTGAGACTGATGAGGTAAAACAGAGATTATCTGATATAGCAGAAATCAAGCAAAGGATAGAAGTTGATAATAGACTATCTGAGGTGGGAGATCTACTTGAATCAAGTGAATTTTCCAAAGCATTATTGATACTAAAAACATTATCAGTTGAGAACCCTGATAATGAAGAAATTATTTCTAAAAGAAAATATGTTGAAGCAAAGATTACAAGTGATAAATTAAACAAGGAATTGCAATTAGTAGATCTGATGACTGAAAATGAAAATTACGATAATGCAATGGAATTCTTGAATAATTTAAATGATGAATATCCTGATAATGACAAAATTTCTGATAGAATGAGTAAAATCAGTGCTATGCGTCAGAAACAGAAAATCGTGGAAAGACTTGGTGAGGCAGATTTATTGATTGCAGATACTAAATTTGATGAAGCAAGAGTATTATTAAATGTTCTAATTAAAATAGAACCTGATAATTCTGAAATTCAGGAAAAATTGGATAATATTGACCTGCTACAAAAAGAAGACAATCTTGAAAGTAATCTCCTAGCGATTGATAATTTATTAGACAACAAATCACTTGAAGAGGCAAGAGCACAATTGGATAAACTGTTATTAGAATATTCCGATAATGAGGCAGTCAAATCCAGAATTGCTAAACTTGAGGAATTGGAAAAAGAGTATGCATACACAATCAAACTAAATGATGCGGATGAGTTATCCAATGCGGGAGAGTTTGACAAGGCATTAGTCCTTCTGAATGAACTGTTAACTGATAGTCCAGATGATGAGGATGTTAAATCCCGTATATCCATAATCAACTCAGAATTAGAAACACTGGTAAAAGAAGATGAGTTGAATAATAAACTTACACAAATTGATGAATTGTTGAATAATGGTTCACTTGAAGAGGCAAGTGCACAATTGGATAAACTGTTATCAGAATATTTCGATAATGAGGCAGTCAAATCCAGAATTGCTAAACTCGAGGAATTGGAAAAAGAGTATGCATACACGATCAAACTAAATGATGCGGATGAATTATCCAATGCGGGAGAGTTTGACAAGGCATTAGTCCTTCTGAATGAACTGTTAACTGATAGTCCAGATGATGAGGATGTTAAATCCCGTATATCCATAATCAACTCAGAATTAGAAGCACTTGCAAAAGAAGATGAGTTGAATAATAAACTTACACAAATTGATGAATTGTTGAATAATGGTTCACTTGAAGAGGCAAGAGCACAATTGGATAAACTGTTCTCAGAATATTCTGATAATGAGGCAGTCAAATCCAGAA
>JAJRQD010000287.1 GCA_024280435.1 archaeon
AATCACCTCATCAGTATTTCTCACCTCATCTGCTATATTGCTGGTGACCACATCAACAAATTCTATCTCTGTCCCACCAACTGTATAACTGTTGGCATTGAGTACCCAGCTATCTTTTGCAGCACCATTGATTGTTAATACTACTCCATCAATAATGGCATCATCCGAGCCAAGATTTCTTATCTGTAATCTTATCAGATCTCCCGCACCGTTAGCATTTACATCTGCAACTGCTGTATCCTCAATTAGTAATCTGGAATTTGTAGTCCCAATCAAATCATTTGATACTACCCAGATGATTGCAGCAGCTGCAACTGTCAGTGCAATCAATAATACGACTGCAATAACAGGAGAAACTGCTCTTCTATAATGAACATATCCTTTGAATTTCATTGAGATACTATCATTAGAATAAATATTTTATACATTGCTAGTATATGACAAATAAAATAACAAATATATCCTAATAATTAACGTTATATGGATTAACACGGATTAACACTATCAAGTGATTACTTTTTCAATAATACCGCTCTCTCATAATCTTATTTGTACATACGAATTTTAAGTTGTGAAATTCACACGCTCTGCTGATGTCTCCATTGAATGTAATGCATTCTCTGAGGCTACCATTATTGCTCCATTAATATATCTCCACAGCTATTGCACCTGTGTACTCTGCTTGCCTTTTTTACAGTTGATACACGAGGTGTAGCTCTCATGATAATAATTTGTTTATTTTTTTATCCACATCCTGAAATTCATCAAATGACAGATTAAATGTCAATATCAGATTGTATAATTCTAATTTGATGTTATCAAATAGCTCATTCTCACTGACATTCATATCAATTGATACTAGTATTGACTGTATACCCTGCCTCATCAGCAGCTTCTCATCATCATTGATAGATAAATCAGAAATTATACTCTCATACTCATTTATATCAAGAGCACTATTGTTCTTCATCCTTTTAATCACGTTTCTCTCTGATCTGTTAATTCTCAGTGCAATGTATGCTACTGCTACTATCAACAATATAATTAATAATGCAATTAATACATCAACCACAATCTCATTGTCCACAACTGAAATACTTGAAGTATTATCATCAGCAGTATCATACAACAATTCAAGTTTAATACTTGCTCTGTTATTATAACTATCAAAAACAATCAGCTCAATAAATATAGTTGCAGATACATCCTCAGGTATGGCATAGAAGAAACTGACCTGCGTTTTAGAACCTAACTGCTCACCATTTGGATAATATATATTCCCATCAATATACAACTGCTGTCTGATAATATCTGAACTATCATTCACTTTCCATGAGAGTGTGATCTGTCTTGAATATATCCTCTCATACTGGGCATGTGAGGTCCATTCAAGCTGCGGTCGGATATAATCTCCCTGCATCAAAATACTATGTGTATCATTATTATATGCCCAATCCATGATAATTATCGATAATACATTGCTAGATGATGTGATATCAGTCAGATCTATCCAGGTATTGATATATACATCTGTTTTGTTGAAAATAATGTTATCATTATCAACATCAATTCTATTCTCAAAATAAAAGAGATTAATATCTCCCAGAGATATATTCACAGATTTCCAGTAAAGATCATCACTTCCATTGATTATAATATTGAATACCGTGCTGTTCAGCTCATTCACATCAGGAGATATACTCAATACAGGTCTAATATTATCTGTATTGCTCATATTTATATCAACATCTGTCAAAATAATATCTGATACAGTATCTGCATATAAAGTCACTGTGTAGGCACCCGGAATGATCTCAGTGGAGACATGCTGTGATATATTCAATTGATAAATACCTGAACCAATATATCTTTGTGTTTCTGAGATATCTATTTTTTCAAAATAAAAATAAACATTCTCCACCGGTACACCACTATCTAGCACTGTGACATTGAAACTAGCTGTCTGATTGAACACAATCTCTATCACAGGTATTGATACAATGATATCTACCTGATCAATATTCTGATGTGAAGTGACTGGAACAAATAACGAAATAGTGATAATAATCATACATAATCTATTCAGATACATCTATATCTTACAAATAAAAATTTGATATTAATATTACCAAGTAAATATAGTCAAAGGCAATCAAAATAACTATATTTGCTATTGCAACTTTTTATTACTGAATACTACTATTTATCGGTTTTATAGAATTTTGATCATATTTAACTCAGCTATTGCATGAACATACCGGTTTAATACAATTTTACAATATATTGTTTCATTATGGAAAAAACTAATGAATAAAGATTCTAATATATAACATCACTTAAAATAGATACATCAATTACATGATAAATTAAAAATGAACTGCAAAAACAGATAATTTTGAGATATGAGCACTGTAACTCAATTAATTGCTCAACCTGTATTTTTATACAACCAGGTATTCGATATGCCGATTAGTTTAAATCTGTTCAAAGACTCTCTATTATATCATATTTTAAAAATAAAAAAAATAAGTTTTTAAATTACAAATAAAATTGACACATAGTCACATGAAAATTTTTCCATCAATTTGTAATATTGCAAGTTGTACGAAAATATCATGAGGAGAAAAAGAAAAAATGAAAATTAGTAAAATAATGATTTTTATCGGAATGCTAGTCCTCTTGACAAGTAGCCAGGCAATTGCTGCAACAAGCATAAATGTCAGTACATTCAATGAAGGCGAAGACTATTCCACCGCAATCACTTTTGTAGGTACAAGTGCACTGGATTCAGCTGAGATAACCAAATCTGAATGGGGTACATATGATGTAGTTAGCGATAACAACATCAAACAGATCACATTCAAGGTTAACTTCACTGGTCTTACAGTACGTCTCGATACTGCAAATACTACTGGAATGTTAAATTCAACATACACATATGAGTTCAATACAGTTGGTCAATTTAATGTCATAGTAGATGGCAATGTAATCTCAACAGGTGCTTACACAAGTCCCTCAGGATCTATCGTAACATTAAATGGATATGGAGATCATATTGTAACTTTTGTATATTACGGATATGATGCTTCAGGTAATTTTGTATACGCATCAGATGCAGCAATCGTAAGAATGAGGGCATCTGCAAGTGAATTCAAATCACAATTCTTAATTGATATACCATTTGTCAGCTCATATACTGATAGTGCAGTAGCTGGTCAAGAAGTTGATAACCTGGAGAACTATGTCTATACATACTGGGCTTCAGAAGATCTATATTATATCACCGGTAAAAATGGTGATCGATTATTGGATATCGAAGACAAAACAGATTTCAAATTATCATCATACAAAGATGAGGAAACTGGAAATGTGAATGGTATCGAATTTGGCGGAACTATTGATTCAACCGGTTCAAAAGAGATTGTATTGGATGATCTATTCCCATCCAAGAAAGATGCAAATAATGAAACAGTTGTTGATCTTGCAAAAGTTAAGACAACCAAGGGTCATGTATTTGTGATTGATGCCAAAGGTGCTCACTTAGATGATGGATCAATAGAGACGATCTCAATCATTAATTCCGCAGATGGACAGACTGGTCTCTCAACATATGTTGGTGCAATGGTTGTACCAGATGCAGATTTATGGGTTGCTTCTGATTGGGAAGGACTACCTGGAGGAGATTCATATGAATTCTGGAGTGTACTTCAAGGTTTCTACGTACCTGATGCAGGTGAAGACAGTTATACTGAGGTTGCCAATGGTTTAAATGCCACACTTGCAATCTTTACACTTGGTGTAATTGCATTCGTAATCCCAAGAAAATTCAGAAAATAAATTAAAATAATATAGTAATTCACTTTAATAATTAATGATCAATGAGATAATTTCAATGAATTTAGAAAAGCACTGAATTATTGATGGCAATTAATAAAATTATGCAGAATGTAAATGAACTTGTTCAAAACAGAATACCATCATTTATTATATTATATGATTCTACTAAATTATGAAGATGTATTATTGTATTGAATGTGGAATTGTGCATTCACTGGATAAAAAACCAGGTGATATTCACTGCTCTTATTGTCAAAAAGTAACAATACATAAAGAAATTCCCAAAGAGAACATTAAGTTTATCACCGAGAAGGATGCAAATAGTAAATTACGTGTGGTAGACAATTTATTTGTGAAAGGTGAGATGAAAGATATTGATTTTCTCACCAAATGAATAATCGTAATTCAAGTATAAATACAAACTTAGGGACGCTTTTATTCCAACTCCACACTGACTACATCGATTATCTGAGAATACTTTGATATAAACCATATCAGTTAATAAATTAGACTTAGTTTCTTTTGTCAATGATTGTATATATGAAAGTTCCCGCAATGACATATGAAGAGATTATTAATGATATATCTGTAACATCTATTAAGATTGCAATCAAAGTAAATATATTTAGAGATAAATGTAGTGGCCAAATTATTTTATATCTGTAAATTAACTATAAAATTAGTTTCTCATATAACTCAAGTGAACCATCTGAAAGGGGTTCTTGTTTCAGCGAATTACCACTAACAATCTCATAGCCAAATATTGAACAATGTAATTTTCCTTTGTGTCCATAAGGAGAAAACACAGTACCTGAAGATTAATTCTTGCAATGCGTGCTCTATACTTCGATGAATAAAAAATATATTAACAGAACAACCAATAACCCAAAATCACCTAAAAAACATCATTTACAATACCAACTATCAGGCGCTTTTATTTCAACTACACAAACTACATCGATACTCTGAAAATAATCCTCCAATCATCTTTTAATAAAACAAATATATGCCGTTATAACACAAATCAATTGCAATATATTCTCACCACATTACAAAACGATATACCGAAATATAATCTAATCAACACTTTCACCTCAAGAGATTTGAAATCCACTCGTTATATTTATAAGTGCATGAACAAGTGTTGAAATAAGTTACTCGAATTTTCATAAATACGAGTAAAAAAA
This sequence comes from archaeon, assembly GCA_024280435.1. Classification (GTDB taxonomy): domain Archaea; phylum Asgardarchaeota; class Heimdallarchaeia; order Heimdallarchaeales; family Kariarchaeaceae; genus JAJRQD01. The sequence goes on from JAJRQD010000287.1 coordinate 5,025, forward strand.
AGAAAATCACTTTAGGTGAAACAAAAAATGAATAGAACAAAATTATTCGGACTAGCAGTCATTGCAATCTTTGCCCTATCAGTAGGTGCACAGACAGTTACTGTAAGTTCAGAAACAAGCTACATTGAAACAAATTTCGAGCTTTTCTATTATACAGCTTCTGGATCCAGAACTTCTGAATCATATGCACTGTATATCAAACAAGCACTAGCTCCCCTTGGTATCGATGTGAGAATTTTCGCTAAGCCATTTGGACAATTTGTCGGCGATTTACTACACAGTACAGCTGGCCGTCCATTCGATCTTGCACATGTAAGATTCGGTGGTGGTGGAGCAACACCTGACTTCGGTTGGCATTATGCTTCATACAACTTCTACTTCGGTGGTGCAATGTTACAGTTGAATAATCCTGACTGGCAGGCATGGCAGGAAGAAGATACTGGTCTTAAAAGTGCTGATATTGATGACATGATTGATGAGATAGACTATGATCTTAATTTAACCAGCCGTTATGAGAACTTTGAAGCATTCAATCAGTTATACTTTGATAAGTTACTATATGATTTACCACTTG
>JAJRQD010000288.1 GCA_024280435.1 archaeon
ACCAAGAAAGGGTATCGATCCTGATAGGTTACAATTGCAGTGGGTATCTGCTGCTGAGGGCTCAGTACTTGCATCCAAGCTGTATGAGATGCAGAAGGTTATTGACAAGTACAAAGAGGAGCTGAAGACCAAAGGAGATGCGGGTGATTAAAATGACTGAAAAAACAATTCAGATAGATATGGCACTTCGTGAGCATTTTCTATCAAAAACAACCTATACACCATCTGAATGCTATTCATGTGGTACTTGCACCGCAGTCTGTCCTCATAATGAGCTCAAACCAGAAGGTGAGAAATTAAATGTACGTCAAATACTACATCAGGCACAGATTGGTGTTGAACCAGACAGTCTGGTATGGGAATGTTCATCCTGCAAATTATGTGAGGTGAGATGTCCCCGAGAAGTGGATATCGTGGATAACTTCATTGCAATCCGAAACTTCCAGATTGAGAACAGAAGAATACCTGGAGAATTTGAAAATATACTATGGAATATTCTGGAGGAATCCAATCCTATGGGAGAAGCTAAGGCTGATCGAGGTAAATGGATGAAAGATCTAGATCTTGTGGATGCCAATACCAATCAGGTAGAGGTATTATTCTTTGTGGGTGGTCCAGAATCATATGACGGACGATTACAGGAAGTGGCAAGAGATATGGCCCGGATCATGCAGAAGGCAGGTATTAATTTTGGAGTACTTGGTAAATCAGAACCAACATCTGGAGAGGCTGTGAAAGAGGCTGGAGAACAGGCATATCTTGAGATACTTTTGAAACGCAATGTGGAGATATTCAACAAGACCGGTGAACAGGCTATTATTCCGCTATCTCCCCATGCATATGATATATTCAAGAGATTATATCCTGAATATGGACTTGAGATGGAAGTAATTCACTACACTGAATTTCTTGATGCAATGGTCAGAGAGGGTAAGCTAAAATTCACCAAGAAAGTTGATCTGGAGGTAACTTATCATGATCCCTGTTATCTTGGTAGATACAATGATATCTATGAACAGCCAAGGGATGTACTGAGAGCAATTGATGGTATCACACTAAAAGAGATGGAGAATAGCAAGGAAAATGCAATCTGCTGTGGTGGTGGTGGAAATAAAATATACACTGACATCAAGAATGAGGAGCGTCTTTCAAATGTACGGGTAATCGAGGCAGGAAAGACAGGTGCTTCGCAGATTGTCACATCATGTGGTTATTGTATACAGAATTTTGAGGACTCTGTTAAGACTACCAACACTGATATGGAGGTCAAGGATCTTGCTGAGATCGTTGCACTTGCACTAGGAGTGAGAGATTAAGATGGGTAAAGATAAAAAAGCCAAAGGAATTTGGGTATTTATAGAACAGTTTGAGCACGCAGCACTTGATATATCATGGGAATTGCTTGGAAAATCAAGAGAACTTGCAGACAAAGCAGGTGAGAAATTGATTGCACTTGTCATGGGTGATAATGTGGAGCATATTGCTCAGGAAGCAGTACACAGAGGTGCTGATGAGGTATTTCTTGTGGAAGATGAGTTATTAGAGCACTATAAATGTGAGAATTATACTTATGCAGCATACAAAGTGATCAAGAAGAACAAGCCAAATCAGCTGATTATGGGTGCCACTCCAAATGGTCGAGATATTGCTGGTAGATTGGCAGTAAAATTGAAAACTGGATTAACAGCAGATGTAGTCAGTCTTGATACCACAAAAGATGGAATCATGCTGGGACAGGTACCTGGATTTGGTGGCTCTGTACTGGCAGTCATCAAATGTGAGGTGGCTAGACCACAGATGGCAACAGTTAGACCGGGAATTTTCGAGGCAATTCCAATTGACAAGAAAAGAAAAGGTAAGATACACAAGATAGATGCAGATTTGGATAAGAAATACGAGACAACCAAGCTGATCAAATTACAGAAGGTTGAGGGTGTGGATATCTCCAAGGCCAAGAGATTGGTTGCAGGTGGTAGAGGTCTAGGTGGAGATGTATCTGCACTGAAAGAGTTGGCAGAGCTTCTTGATGCAGATATTGGTGTGACCCGTCCACTATGTGATGATGGATTATTCCCAAGAGACCATCAGGTAGGTTCCACTGGTGTTACAGTTAAACCCGAGATAACAATTAATTTTGGTATATCTGGAGCTGCACACTACACTGCTGGTATCAATAAATCCAATACTATCATCAGTATCAACAATGATCCAAATGCAATAATATTCGAGTACTCTGATTATGAAGTAATTGGAGATGTCAATAAGATAATGCCATTATTGATTGAGAAGCTGAAAGCCAAGCTCATGAAGGAGGTAAAACAATGAAGGGACTAAACATAGTAGTATGTGTCAAGGTAGTACCAAAGAACTCAGAGATCAGGATCGATCCAGAGACCAATGGTGTGGACAGACGAGGTGTTGATTCTATTATCAATCCTCCAGATAAGAATGCAGTCGAGGCAGCAGTCAGATTGAAAGAGCTATATGGTGGTAAGGTAACACTACTATCAATGGCACCACCTGGATTGGATGATTTCTTCCATCAGATGATGGCTATGGGTGCAGATGAATTTGTATTATTATCTGACAGGGCATTTGCTCTTGCAGATAGTTATCCAACTGTACACACACTCGCAGCAGGTATCAGGAAAATCGGTAAGGTAGATCTTGTGCTTGCAGGAGTTGAATCAGCAGATGGAGGTACAGGAAATGTACCCCCTGGACTTGGAGAGGCACTTGAATTCACACAGGCAACCTATGCAGAGGAGATTGATTACAATTCCGAGGAAAAGAGGTTTATCATTCACAGAATGAATGGCTCTGGTCATGAGGTTATCTCAATTCCCAGTCCTTCAGTTGTATCAATAGAACTTGGAGTGAATTCTCCAAGGTTCCCTGATTTCAGAAGAAAACTTGATCTGGATGAGAATTACAAGATGACTGTATGGTCCAACAAGGACCTTGAACTACCTGAGGACAAACGTGGTCTATCCGGTTCTTTCACAACTGTTGAGGAATTTGTCGAGGCAAAGAAGAGAGAGAGGAAACATGAGCGAATTGAAGGTACTCCAGAAGAGATTGCAGATAAATTGGCAGATCTGATCCTTGAAAATATGAACTAGTAAATCAAATTATATTAAAAATGCAATAACATATATCATCTTATTTGTACATACAAATTTAAAATTGTGAAATTAATAATGCAAAGATATTTGAATAATTTGTGAATATCAGATTTTAATTATTGAACCAGTTCTATCACTCTCACGTAGTGCATCCAATACTAGCTGATTTTGCCATCCATCCTCGAGCGAAGGTGCATTTGCCACTCCATTATCAAGTGCATCTGCAAATGAATTCAATAGGCTCATAAATGGAGGTATTCTTCTATCTTTTTCAATCAGAGAATTATCCAACTGGTACTTCTCTGGTATCTCCAATTTCTCGAATTCTCCACCTGTACTGAGATAGATATCATCATTCTCAAAATATATCGTTCCTTTATCGCCTCCCACTACAAATTTGGATGGAGGTGCTTTTGTCAGCGTGGTAGTTACAATTAGGTTCCCAGTTATTCCACTCTCAGTTTTGAATACCATCGAATATCCATCATCTGCTGTTACTTTGTACAATTTATCATCACTACCCATTCTTTTTGGAACTCTTGCATAGATAGATCCCTGTACCTCTGTAATATTCTCATCTAGGATAAATCTTATCAGGTCTGTCTGATGTGATCCCATAGCTCCAAGTAAACCACCATCAAATATATTATCCCATAACCACCCAAATCTGGGTGTATCTGTCCTTGCTGCAAACGATGCATATGATATATAGTGAAGTTCTCTTACTTTACCAATCTTTCCATCTGCAATCAGATCTCGCATGTATGCCCGTACTGGAACATTTCTGAACTCATGTGCCATCATTCCCACCAGGCCATTATTTAATGCAGTTCTCAATAATTTTCTTGCTTCAAATGCATTGGAGGTGGTGGGCTTTTCCAGTAATAGTTGTTTTCCACTATTTAGTACATACATTCCCATCTCATAATGCAGAAACGGTGGAGTTGTCACTGCAATAACATCGAGATCCTCTCTATCAACAAGAACTTTCCAATCCTTATATGCATCGATTGCCAGCTCTTTTGCAATATTCTCTGTTTTCTCGTAATTATTTCCTGCAATTGCCAACACCTCGAATTTCGGATGGGCTGTGAATGCAGGATAGTGCACCTTGATACCAAATCCAGTACCAATTATTCCAACTTTATATGTCATAAATTTAATTATTGTTGACTGCATTTAAATTCTTATTATCTGGGTAATTCTAATTTTGTATCACATAATATTTTTTTTTTGATATTTACCTAGTTTGCCACGTGTAATTTACAGCCCATACATTTTTTATTATCAAATACAGAACATACTTTTAATAAATTATCCATTATCTCATCTATCTTCTTCTCACTGTATTCCAAAGGTATGGGTACTATTGCATTTGCACCTGCTTTTAAAATATCCTCTCTTATATCTGGATCCTCAGTGGAGCTGAGTGCAAGTACACATGCATTACTGTCTGCTTCCAATATCTCATCAATTGATTTATCTGCAAGCTCTTTGTTATCAAAATTAATTATAGTTATATTTGGATTTGAATGCTGATAGAATTCAAGTGCATTCTCAAAATTAGATACCTCCACACTATGATCTTTATTCATAATCTCAAAGGCATATTTAATATTTTTCTGAAGCAAGCTATCATTGTCTGTTAATAGAATTGTAACCATAAATATTTTTTATTTTTATAATATTTAAAAAATACGTGTAAATATAAACAAAATTTATTTTTTTTAGTAAATAATAATGGATTTGATACATTTTTGGAACTAAATCATAAAATAATAAATATTTGATAATTTAGAGTATTGGAATATTATAATTACTAATATTTCAATCTATCCGATGATTATATGTATATTAAAATATGTGTTCGAACTATTGAATAGTAGAGTAAGACATGTCTAACGAGTAAAGACAAAAATTAATATCTGGTATTTCATGGGCTATACTGATTGGATATGTGATATTAACTATTATTACAATACTGATAATTTACCTATTTGACTGGGCAAGAGATCTTTTCAATGATACGGAGTATATTGTAAAAATAAATGCAGTATGGTTCAGCTTTATTATCGCAGCTTATGGTATCTATGCATTGAGAAAGAATTATAAAAGGGCCAAACTATCAAATCTTCAGATAAAGCTGGATCCTCAATTTCTACTGATCTCTGCATTTATTCTGTTTGCAATCAAAGAATTACTTAAATTGATAGTATTCTATCTTGATGCAGATCAGGTACATGCACATGCATTATCAAATGGTGCAGTGGTACTTAATTTCGGCGGATACGTATCATTACTAGGATCTATCTATTTCGGTCGTAAAAAGAGGGTATAATAATGAGCTCTTTCCTGATGTTAACCAAACATGGGTTGCCAGATCTGTTAGTGGAAACAGGCAAGAAAATATCTAAAGATCCAGTACTTTTATCGGGGTTGTTCAAAGCCATATATGCATTCTCAACAGAAGTTGCAGAGAGCCCATTGCAGTTACTGCAGATAAAAGGATTCACAATTAGGTTCATCAGCTTCAATGAGGATTATATATTGATAATTGGTGCTGATAAGAATATATCCAATTTGAATTCAATTCTTGATACTTTATCCACTATGATACTGAAAACTCTTGATTCAAACAGTGATTTACAACTACTTGAGGGACAAATAAAAGAAATGCTTGAGAATAATCTCTCTGACCAACACAAGGATGATATTCAGGATATGATCGATGTATTTGATGAGCTTTCTGATGATGTTCTGATGGTGATTTTCTGGGGTATTCTGACAGGTAAACACTTTCATACATTGACTACCCGGTCTCTTGATTTCAACAAATATGTGACCTCATTACTGAGTTATTTTGATGTGGATACCTGTACTGTGGATAATTGTCCATCATATATCAAATTCACAGATAAGAAGGGTAACTATATTGTAGATGGTAAGGAATATCTAGTGAATAAGCGTAAATTTATTGTATCAAAGATTATGAAAAAACTGCTAAAACTTGGTCAGAAACATTATTTTCATGATTTGAAAGTTTTGTATAATTCAATCAATTCAACTATCAATTCTTTTATTGCAATTGGCAACAGGGATAAATTCACAGAGGCAGAGTTGAAGGATATAAATATTGCAAGAAAGGTGCTTGGAATGGAGATGGAGCATTACTGTCTTGAGCAGCTGAAATTGAATAATATCCGAAGTTATGAGATCCTTATAAAAAATACAGATGAATTAGAATGGATCAACACTTGGTAATCTGTATATTCATTTTTTATTTTTTAATCTGTAAGATTTATTATTGCAATTAATACATATATAAGCAAGAGTATCTGGATTTAAATGATATGAGATGGCATTTTCCTTGGCACAGAACTGACATCGTTGCCTACTGAATGGTACTCTATTATCAGAATCCACGAGTACATGTAATGAACTTCCATCAAATTTCAAATATCCAGTACCTGAGATTTTCGTTAATAATTTTTGATGTGTATTTGTATCTGGATAATTTATATTTACAAATTCTACTTTGAATTTATTATCCAATTTTTTGATTGATAGATCATCAAACTTGATATTCTGCTTTCGAAAAATATGTCGCATAAGATTTACCTGATTGTTTATTGCTGTTGTTTCCTCTTCAGAAAGTATTGTAATTCCTCCTAAATGCATGATTTGTCAATAGTTTTTAATCATTTCTGCAACAGGTATATGTTTCAAGGCTATTTAAGTTATTTTCAGAGACTATATTAAAAGTGAAATTGAATGATTGGGAGGATCTCAGTTATCTGGACAATCTAATCATTAAATTATTGAATGTTGATACATGTATAATCTTAAATCTGTATTTATTTAATACACTTAAGCGCTTTAACCGTAATTTCAAATTTCATATAATAGTTCAAGTTAATCTGTATCTCTAATATATTAAACTACTATTTCTAACCTGGTAAACTAGCTTTTTATTTCAGCACTAATTTTTATTTTGCAATTCTAGTTATTGTGACTATTGTTATTGTAAATATTGTTATTATAACTTTATCAGATTACACCCTGTGCAACCATTGCATCTGCTACCTTAACGAAACCTGCAATGTTGGCACCCATGACATAATTACCCTCAAAGCCGTATTTCTTGGCTGCATCATAACTCTGCTTGAATATACCCTGCATAATACCAAGCAACCTTGCATCTACCTCTTCACGGGTCCATGATAATCTCAGACTGTTCTGTGACATCTCAAGACCAGATGTGGCAACTCCACCGGCATTTGCTGCCTTTGCAGGACCAAACATTACTCCAGCCTCTAAAAATGCATCTACTGCATCATTGGATGATGGCATGTTTGCACCCTCTCCAACTGCCATTACACCATTGGAAATCAATGTTTTTGCATCATTGATATCAATCTCATTCTGGGTTGCAGAAGGTAATGCTACATCAACCTTTACTTCCCATGGTCTCTTACCTGCAAAGAACTCAACTCCATACTTATCTGCATACTCTTTTATTCTGCCTCTCTTGTTATTCTTGAGGTCCATAACATATGCCAGCTTATCTCTGTCAATTCCATCCTTATCATAGATGTAACCCTGTGAATCTGATAATGTAACAACCTTTCCACCAAGATCTAGAACTTTCTCTGTTGCAAACTGAGCGACATTTCCAGAACCTGATATGGATACAATTTTGTCCTTGAAGCTTTCCTTCTTTACTTTCAACATCTCATCAACGAAATATACAGTACCGTATCCTGTGGCCTCAGGTCTGATCAAAGACCCACCGTATTCGAGTCCTTTACCGGTTAATACACCTGTTCCATGCTGATTTTATAGTTTTCTATACATACCGTTCATGAAACCAATCTCACGGCCACCTACTCCAATATCTCCTGCTGGTACATCAGTGAATTGTCCAATGTGTCTGTATAGTTCACTCATGAATGATTGAGTGAACCTCATGACCTCACCATCTGATTTACCTTTGGGATCAAAGTTAGAACCACCTTTTCCACCACCCATAGGTAGTCCTGTAAGGCTGTTCTTGAATATCTGCTCAAAACCAAGGAATTTTAGTAAACCTAGATATACTGTGGGATGGAATCTTAATCCTCCTTTGTATGGACCTATGGCTGAGTTGAATTCTACTCTATAGGCTTTGTTGACTACTACTTTTCCTGCATCAGTGACCCATGGAACTCTGAAGCTGATTGCTCTTTCTGGTTCTGTAACTCTTTCAAGAATTGAGAGCTCCTCGTAATGTGGGTTCTCTTTTAGAACAGGTTCTAGGCTTCCTAGTACTTCTGTAACTGTCTGATGAAATTCTGGCTGTCCAGGATTAAGCTTGATTGTTTGTTTAATAACACGCTCTGCGTAACTCAATTTTTTTTCCTCCAAAATAGAGTGAGATCTCTCAATTCATCTGATTTTTGTGATAAATTGTTTTTTCTCAAATTTACCAAATTCAGTTGAGTGAAAATGATCAACTGAATTCCGTTTGTATACGCGATATATAAAAACAACTAATTTTTGCGTATTATTTTAACTTTCGAAAGGGAGAATATTGACAATTTTGAGCAAAATTGAAGAAAAATCACTTTTTTTATTAATTTTCATAAATCTAGTAATTTTTTGGTTATTATTACTATAATCGTGTACTATTGTTCGGTATAAGTCGAAAATCGATTAAAAAATTTGATAAAATTCTTTTTTTATAGTGAATCGTAATTCAATTTGGGATTGCAACGACATTTTTCTCATTTTTAATTTTGATAAAGAAAAGTGAGATGAAAATCCAGTAGAATATATATGCAAATAGCTCTAGCCATGTGGGTGTATCCTGGTATCCAAATAATGCTCTTAGCATGACACCAAAGTAATTTGTTTTGTCATTGAGTATATTTGATAGATCAAGGAATACTATATTTGCAAATGCACTTTCTGGACCAAATACACCTATTTCCTGGAATTCATGCATTCCCCTGGCAAATAGACCTGCTGCGAAGAGTATCAGTACAATACTTGTGATATTGAAAAATTTGTGTAGATCAAGGTTCAATGATCCTCTGAATAGAAAAACAGCCAGTATCAATGATACAACAATTCCCAACATTCCAGAAGCAAATATTGATACAGGTTCATCCTTGGCACCAATTCCATAGAAGAATATAACTGTCTCAGCTCCCTCACGAAATACATTGAAGAAAGCCAGCAAGAAAATTCCATAACGACTTGATTTATCCAGAGTAATATCATCGACTTTCAGTTGTAATTCTGTAGACATATTTTTACCTGCCTTGAACATGAAGATTATCATCCAAGATAGAAATACTGCGGTGATAGAATATGCGAAGCCTTCAAATATCTTCTCAGTTCTTCCTTCCAAACCTCCAACAAATATCTGAAACAGTATTGCAGTGATAATACTGGCAATTATTGCCAGTAAAACGCCAATCCAAACATCTTTTTTCCTGATCTGATTACCTGTTTTGCTAAGGTAAGCCAGAATAATAGAAATGATGAGTGCAGCCTCCATAGTCTCACGGAGTGCTATAATAAACGCTGATATTGAGAATATCATATATTGTCATATCAAAATATGATATATTATATATATAAATAGTTCGTTTATGCGAACATTTGGATGGGGAATAATTATAATATTCTGAACAAAAGTTCGTACATACGAACACAGAAAATATTTACTATACAGTTGTTGTAATTGCAAATTTTATACTTTCAAGCTATTATTATTTATTTGGTATAGACATGATAGTAATTTTAGGATTTATCTCGGGGATTAGTGTTTATTCCTTTGATTGGCTAGATTCATTGTTTTTTTTTTTTTTGATTGAATAGGTTTGTATAAAATAGTTGAATATAACAAATAATTGAATATAACAAATAATTGAATATAACAAATAAATGAATAATATTTGAGTGAACCACCTTGAGGAATTATTGTGAGTAAATTAAATGCTTGATTGTAAAAATTAATTTGGTAGTTCCTCAACCATTCTGGAATCATTTCTAAGTGAATGAACTATCTCCGCTCTCTGTACGGCAAGAGTGATAATTCTGGTTCTACCATATCTTCCCTTGGAGATAACATTGGCTCTGATCATACCTAGTAGATCAAGCTCATTTATCAGGTCTCCCACTCTTCTCTGGGATACTGGCTTTATAGTTAACCTATCACATAATTTGAGATAGTTATCATAAATTTTCCCTGTGGAGATCATATCTTCCTCTTTTTTGGACTTACCTCTTGCTATATCTAGTTTGATTATGGCAAGCAATACTATCTTAGAATGAATTGGTAGGCCTATGAGTACTTCTTTTACCGTGTCTTTCTCAATCACCTCCTGTGCCATACCAACATGAATTGATGTTACCTTGGCATCCTGTTTCTGTTCTGCCACTTCACCAGCCACTCTCAAAAGATCAAGTGCACGCCTTGCATCACCATGCTCTGCTGCTGCCAATGCTGATGCTCTGTTAATTGCAGATGCATCAACGACATTCTCTGCAAACCCCTCGATTACTCTTTCTTTCAGAATATCCTGCAACTGTGCAGCAGTATAGGGTGAGAATACCAGTTCCTGCTCCATTAATGTTGATCTTATTCTTGAATTAACACTCTGCTTGAATTCTACACTATTTGTGATACCTATCAGTGATATCTTGGAGAATTCTAGATCTGAATTTATTCTGGTAAGACTATACAGGCTATCAGGTGCCTTTTTGGTGATCAGATCAATCTCATCCAGAACAATTGTCATATGTACTTTTTTCTCCTCCAGTGTTTTCAGAAAGATATCAAATACATCTTTTGTTGGTAGGCCTGTTGTTGGGACGTGTTCTCCTATTTTTGAACATAATGTTGCCCAAAGTCTATACTCTGTATCAACATGTTGACAGTTAAGAAATGCATAGTCGTAATTTACTCCAACACCAATGGCTTTCTCTTTGAGATACTGTATCACATATTTTGCAACCACTGTTTTTCCTCCTCCAGGTTTACCATACAAAAATGAATTTGATGGTGTCTGTCCACGCATTATAGGTCCCAATACATTTGCAAGACCTGCAATCTCTTTATCCCTGTGAGGTAGTGATTCTGGCACATGAGTGGCCAGAAGAGAATCTCTATCCTTGAAAATTGGTACTTCTGGTGAATGGAAGCGAGAGAAAATATCATCAAGACTTTCTTTTTTATTCAATATATTTGTAACCACCTTATAAACAGCGAATAACATCTGAAACAATATCTCAGATCAGAGCCCTAATTCTGATTTTTATATCACTCCTGTTTATCAGCTATTTAACTAATTCATTAAGATATAAATAACTATCTATGCGAATGCTTCCTGTAGAAAACAGGGTATATAAACTAGTATTTCTAATATATCAATGTAATAGAATACCTTAAAAGGGACTTTGAATTATTTATATACTTCGGAAAAAATAACGTTTTTTTCAAAGCGCTTATGCAATAGTTCGCTATTTTAATGCTCCTAATTCTGATTTTTTTTATATTTATTCAATAAAAATAATAATTTGATCGTTTTATCTAATGTTTCCTATATATCCTATGGAATATATCATGAATTTGATATTCTCAGGACTTATTTCAATAATATAGAACTGCAGATACCATAATTAGTCATCAAATATTTAATCATAATTATACATGATTATTTCATATTCTGAGATAAAATACAGAGAATTGAAAAGTTTAGCACTATTAAAATGACTTTGAATGTATTTCACAGTCTTGATTATTGATTTTGCTTATATTACTATACCTTGATTTCTTTTGGAAAAATATATGGATATTTAGATTGTAATACTGCTATTTATCCTGTATTTTATCACACTGCATTCTATTATCTTATATCTCAATGTATCAATTTATATTATCCATATTGTTTTTTGTTTCAACAAAAAGATCTGATAGCTTCTCAGCCAATGAATTTACCTCTATCAAACCAATAGATAATTCTTCAGCTACTGATGCAACCTCTTCTGAACTGGCTGCTGTTTCCTCTGATACTGCTGCAACATTAAGCATATCTTCCTGTATTTCCTTGAACAGATTAAGCAGATTATTGTAGATCTGATCAACTACATTATTTATCTGCTCAGCTGATTTTTTGGACTCATCAGACAGTTTTCTGACATTTTCTGCAACAACTGCAAATCCTCTACCATAGTCTCCTGCACGCGATGCCTCGATTCCTGCATTCAGTGCAAGAATATTGGTTTGTAATGCAATCTGTGAAACTGCAGTGGTATTTCCCTCAATTGAATTGATAATGTCAACTAATGCTTTGTTTGCCATATCTATCTTTTCAACAATTTCTGAGACTAGACGTGCTTGATCTGTTGCACCAGATGACATCGCCTGTGAGGTATTAGCTACTTCATTCACAGAGGAATTCATCTGCTGTGAACTTGATGATAATGTGAGATATGCATCTTCAATTGATTTATTGTACTGAAGTAACTGATCAAATAATACAGAAGTATTTCTCAAAATATCATTGATCAATGTTGTCAGAGGACCCAATACTTTATCCTCAGTAAATTTTGTCTCTGTAATTCTACTCGATAGATTTCCAGATTTGACCTCATTACTCAATTCAGCCATTCTATCTGTGTAATTGTCTAGACTACTGAATGTTGCCATAATTGAGATAATTATGATAGATACATGTGATATTAACACAATAAAATAAATAATTGTATCATTTAATCCTTCAATCGCATCTGCATCAATCACCGCAGTAACAAGTTGAACATTTATTATTATGTTCAGAATATGAACTATCATCTTGAATCTGAAATCATTACTACCCATTCTCCATCTGATAAGTAATGTACCAATACTCATTATTATCAGCCCTCTGATAATTTCACTGGTTACAGCTTCGAAACTTGACATCACACTGTATTCCTGTTTACTGAGAAATACCTCAAGTATCATTATCAGTATTGTTGTGAATTCAAATTTATTAAGTGTTTTTAATCCAATAAACCATCCTATTGGATTTAGGCTAGTACTATCATTCATATGAAACTATTCAAATATTACTTTATAAGTATCTAGGTCTACCTTAAACTGTAAACAAAAATTATTTTAATTTGACCCGCAATGTACATATTCACTGAGTAATTTTTTTTTTAATGTAAATATAAATTAAGAAATAATAATTCCCTATATTATTGCAATTTTTCAATCTGATCCTGTTTTCTCCTTGAAATTTTTTTGGATTTGGGACAGGTACAGTTTGATGCCTGCTCCAGTAGATAAAGACCTCCTTCCTGCAATTTCTGAAATGCCTCTCTGATAGTAATACTTTGATGATCCTCATATATCTCTATTCCATGATCTTTCAGTTGTCCATAGCATGGCTTGCATACTTTGGCTGATATTATCAGAGTGACACCAAGATCAGAAAGGTCCTGTGCTATATTACAGGTATCCTTATTGATCGAGTAATTATCAACAATAAAATAATCAACATCATCTGTGCAGTAGATCAGAAAATTTAGTGCATTACCAAGATAAAGATGATGCCTTGAATTCATATCTGGCCTCAAGTCAATTGTGGGGAATGCAATTCTCAATTCAATACCTTCCTGTTGTTTCGTTTACTATTGATAATCTTTCTGTGTCCTTGATCTCTGATTGGATTGGCATGCAGAAATAAACCTCCAAGCTCAAATTTTTGAAATGCCTCTCTTATTGTCCTACTTGAACCATCAAACCAGACTGAGATATTAGCAGACCTGATTGTTTCAAAACATGCCTCACAGATATTATAAGCAATCACATTATCAATCTTCAACAGATTAAGTATCTCAATCAGATTAATTCTATTCTCACTGTATATTGTGTTATCATAGTGTAAAATTGAGTTATCATCTGTATTGTATATTAAATATGCTTTGGCATCACAGAATTTATTCGCCGGAGGTGATGATAGATTAGGATTGTATGGAACTCCTGGAATAAGTACCCTCATACAGTACTGTAAAACAATTTCTTTCTAATAAACTATGGGTTAATAACTATCGATTAATGCTTAGTTTGAAATAACATACATTTATATCTTATCCCATTATACCACATAATATGCATTTTTATGAACCACCCTGCTCTGTTTGTGCATCCTTATATTATCTGAATTTTGCATAATAAAAAGACCACCTAGTATAAATTTCTGCAAACATTCTTTCAATGTTATTGATTTACTATCTCCATAAATTTCAATATCTGTATTCCTCAACTTCGAGAAACAGTTCACACAGATACGCTCTGTAATAATTACATCAACACCTATTCTCTCTAGTTCAGAAATAACATCATCATTATTGCGATCATAATAATTATTCCTGATAGAGAAATAGCTGAGGTCATCGCTATCGAAGATAATATAACTTGCTGCTGAACCAAATATTCTTGCAGGCCTATCTCTATCAATCTCTGGATCTTTAATTTCTGTGGATGGGATCACTATTCTCATATCGTTTATTCTCCTTCAGAATCTAACACTGAGTAAGTAAAAAGTAAATATTATATATTTAACTTACTAGATATTAATATAAAGTTAACAATATAATGTTATCAAATTTAACCTATCGGGCTCCCGAATGGATTATTATTAAGTAATTCTGAGTGTTCTTATCCAAAGTTTCTGAATAATGTATGGAATTTCATATATTACGCCAGTAAAAAAATAATTTGAGAAAAACTGCTCAAATTAATTCATTTTAATTATACCTTATCTGAATTATTCAAATACAATGATGATTTTAAAAAGCTATGGAAAATACTTTCTCAGTCTCTTTGAAGAGATCAAACCTCAATCTGATTGATGTGGAGATGAATTTCATCTCTAATTATGAGAACCCAATTGTTGTACTTCCTGTGTGGACCCCAGGGTCTTATCTTATCAGAGATTATTCAAGGCATGTACAGACATTTCAGGCAACAATCAGTGGTGTATCAACCCCCTCTGCTAAAATAAGCAAAAATGAATGGCAGATCACTTCAAAACAAGGTGATCAAGTATCTTTTACCTATTCCATATATGCATTTGATATGACTGTGCGAACCTCATATCTTGATGATCGCAAGGTATTCATTGCACCCGCATCAATATTCATGTATCTAAGAGACGAGAATTCAGATACCAAGAATGAACAGTACAGTGTATCTTTTGAGATGGATCAGGGCTGGCAGATATTCACTTCATTAAAACAAACAGATAGTACTTATATAGCCGAAGATTTTGATGAGCTGATAGATTCTCCAATGTGTGGTGCAGTAACTGAGCTACTCGAGATAAAAGATTATGAATATAATAAAATACCAAACAAAGTGGTGATAATTGGAGACAGAGGTGATACAGATATTGATAAATTCACAAATGATCTGATAAAAATACAGGATGAATCAGTGAGAATTTTTGGTGAATTGCCATATGATCGCTATTTCTGGTTTCTGTATATCGTTGGTACCGGAGGAGGAGGCCTTGAACATAAATACTGTAATGTATCAATAATCAATCGCTGGGCATTCACAAACAGAGAGGATTACAATCGATTACTATCACTAGAATCCCACGAACATTTCCATGTGTACAACATCAAAAGGATCAGACCATCTCAGCTGGGGCCATTCAATTATTCATCAGAGGTTTATACAAAATTGTTATGGGTGGCAGAGGGTTTGACATCATTCTATGATAAAATATCAATTCTTCGTGCTGGATTGATTGATACTGATGAATACTTCAAATTTATATCTACATTAATCTATAATCTTGATAATATTCCTGGAAGAAAAGTATACAGCCTACAACAGGCTTCATTCGATGCCTGGATAAAACTGTACAAGAGTAATGAGAATACCAATAATTCATCGGTATCGTACTACTTGAAAGGTGCCATCATGAGCTTATGTCTTGATATAGAGATAAGATCACAGACTAACTGGGAGAAATCTCTTGATAATTTCTTCATCAGTATGTATAATGATTACAAAATGGATAGAAAGGGCTATCATGAGGATAGAATACAGTATTTACTCGAGAAATACACTAATACTGACCTTCAGTTATTTTTTGACAAATACATCAGAGGGACTGATGAGATTGATTATAATTATTATCTTTCATTTATTGGCTATGAATTGGTACCTGTGCTGGATAAAACTGCATGGACTGGATTGAAACTGGATGATGAAATGAAAGTACAGTTTGTTTACAAAGATTCTCCTGCAAGTGATGCTGCAATTTACTATAATGATCAGATAATAAGCATCAATGACTATCGAGCCACTAAGAAAAGCCTTGATATGATCCTAGAAAGAGCCACTGAGGGTGATACATTGGAGATCAATCTATTCAGAGATGATATACTGATAAGCAGATCTTTGATGGTAGAGGCACCAAGAGCTAAAAAATACGGTATTAATTCAATTGACAATGTAGATGATATTATACTAAAACGCAGAGAATCAATGTTTGGACCTTATAATAAGTAATTAATTGATGTTCTAAATTATTAAATGATATTCTAAATTATTAATAATAAAAATAATGTAATTACGCAATTTGCAAAATTAATATATGTAAAATAAAAAAAATAAAATCTTTTTAGGGATTAAACTTTTAAATAAAGACTGACTAATATTAAGCATGAAGAATATTATGGATTATACCTTTGAATCAGAGGAAAACCAACCTCATTTCAGATTTAACAATGTACATCAAGGATTTGATAAATGGCTAAAAAAGGCAAAAGAGCGGATATTCTCACTTGCCGCAGGAGATCGAGTGGGAAAGATCGCACCAAGAATAATGGAACTAGGTTTTGGAAAAATACTATATGCAGCGAATGAGCTTGGTATAGATACAGATAACAATAACTCATTTGTGCTATTCGCCCCAGATGGTACCTGTACATATAATATTGAACGCATAAAACGTGGCTTCACCTATGGTGCAGTTCTAAATCTTGAATTTGATGGTATGATAGCCTCAAATAATTCCATGGCCAATGGATGTGGTTTCTCAATGTATGAACTGATAGACCCTCCATCTGATGATAAACTGAACTCTTATCTCAATGATGTACAGCATCGTATCGGCGAGGCTTCTCTTAGCCAACTCGGTACGGGTAACCATTTTGCAGGATTGTACAAGGTGGCAGATCCAATCTCTGGTGAGGATACCAATCGTAGATTTGTGGTGGTACACTGTTCTGGACATGCAGGTGGAGATAAACTATATTTTTCAGATTGGCTAAAAGAAATTGATGGCTATCATTCTATACATACCCCACATGGCCCGATACAATTTCTGGAGGGAGAGGCTAGAAAGAGATATATGCAGGCATTTGAATTCACAAACAGTACAAATGGTAATAACAGAGATCAGACCATGACTGAGATATTTCCAGATAAACCATGGAAAAAATTGGAGGAGATAACACATCAGGGCTTGAAAGAGGATGGTGTCATGCATATCATAGGCACACAGATACATGACGGTATCATGCCCATAGCTTTTAATCCAGAAGAGGGCTTGATAACAGTGAAACATATTGATAACCTCAACTCTAATTTCATGGCTATATGGGATCATAATGAGAGGGCTAGAAATCTAGGATTGGATTACAAAATGACTAGATTGAATATCACACCACATGGTGGTGGCTATGAATTCCGGAAAGGAATTGATAATATGGATGTGCATCTTTCAAAAGAGGGTATTGATCATTTCAATATGACATTCTCAGATGGCGAAAAAAGGTCTTTCAAACATTTCAAAGAGATCCGGGATATTATGACATATAGGCGGAGAAATTCAATCATGCGTGAGGTATATGCAGCAGATCTTGCAGAAATACTGTATGAGAATGAGCCTGTCAGGCAGATATATCCACTAAAGAGTATTCCCGGTGGTTCACATTGAGTTATCCACTTTGTATTGCTCACAGAGGTGCTTCTGGTATTGCACCTGAGAATACTATGATTGCCTTCTGGACGGCAATACAGAGTGCTGATATGATTGAACTTGACGTGCAGTTAACAAAGGATAAACAGCTGGTGATTTTCCATGATAGAACTCTGAAGAGAATTACAGGAGATATTCATGGAATTGCAGACTATACACTAGAACAATTGATGAAGATGGATTTTGGTGCTTGGAAGTCTGACAAATTCAAAAATACAAAAATTGCCACATTAGAGCAGGTGTTAACTGAATTACCAGATAAAAAATCTTTAATCATTGAGATAAAACCTCAGGGTAGAGAGAATGGACGAATACTGGAGCAGAGAGTAATTGAGCTTTTGGAAGAGCATGTGATTTCCAATAACAGTTACATAAGTGTTAGAGATGTTGATACATATCAATGGATGAACCGTAATTTTCCAAAATATCCTATTGCTCTTATGCAGAAGAAAAGATCTCCAACTGAGTATCATCGCCTTTTACAGGAATACAATATTAAAATAGCTCAGATAAGAAAAGATAGTTATTCAGATAATTATTACAATGAGATAAATCGAATCGTCAAACGAGTCAATGTATATTTTGCAGATACACCTGTTGAATGGCAGTATCTTATTGACAGGAATGTATCTGGTATTCTAACCAACTATCCAACTTTATATCAAGGTTATATCGATCAGATCAGAAAATACTGACTAAATATCAAGGCTATATTGATTAGCTCAGATAAGAAAAGATAGTTATTCAGATAATTATTACAATGAGATAAATGGAATCGTCAAACGAGTCAATGTATATTTTGCAGATACACCTGTTGAATGGCAGTATCTTATCGACAGGAATGTATCTGGTATTCTAACCAACTATCCAACTTTATATCAAGGTTATATCGATCAGATCAGAAAATATTGACTAAATATCAAGGCTATATTGAACAAACACTGATCAAACACAGATTAAATATTGAACAAACACAGATTAAATATTGAACAAATATTCAATTGTCTGTGAAATACAATAAAAAAGCAGATTTCCATTAATACCTAGAATGAAATTTTTTGTTATTTCAGATCTGCACATCGGCGGAAAATTCAATGAAGAGATGTACATTAAAGGAGTTGATATACTCAACAAAACAGATGCCGATTACTATATCTGCGTTGGAGATCTCACTGATCAGGGTACTGTTGCAGAATATGAACTGATAACTAAAAAATACCTGCCAATGATTAATAAAGATATACTACTAGTTCCAGGAAATCATGACGCTAAAAATGTAGGCTACGTACTCTGGGAAGAATATATTGGGCCTAGATACTTTGCAATCACAGATGAGGATAATAAAGTAAGGATCCTTGGATTGGACTCTAATGAGCCAGATATGAACTCAGGAAGAATGTCTAAAAGAGCAATTGCACGTATATATGATGAATTCAGAGACTTACCTGATGAGTGGCTGAAAGTACTTGTATTTCATCATCAAACATTACCAATCAAATTCACAGGAAGAGAGAGATCTGCTCTGATCGATGCAGGAGATGTAATCAAAGCAATTCTCGACTGTAATGTTGATCTTGTGATAAATGGGCATAGACATATTTCCAATGTTTACCAGATGACTGATGGAGATATCTCAACTTTGATCGTAAATGCAGGCACTATATCCTGCAGAAAAACGAGATACAGAGAGGAGTATACGGTCACTCAGATATGTATCGATAAAATACAAACCGAGGCAACTGTTGAGATTATGAAGCTGAATAATAATGCCAGCAAATGGGAAACTAAATTCAGGGGAAATATTCAGACACTTGGTAAGCCCACTGGTGATATGCAATTACTGAGCACAATTGTGCAGATAGGAAATACTGATTTTTCAGATAATAATTTCAGTATAGATAGTTATATCTCGGCTATACAGGTGATAAATTCTATGCATGCAGATGTGATAATCCATACAGGTGATATAACTGGAAATTCTTACAAAGAACAATTTGAGCTTGCCGAGAAGATGCTTAATCTTATCAATAAACCGGTGATCATGGTTCCAGGTCCAAAAGATAGCTATCCACTGGGCTTTGAGCTGTATGAACAGTATTTTGGAGATCCAAATCCTAATTTTGAGGATGATTATGTGAAGATTCTAGGTTTCGACAGCTGTGTATTGGATGAGAAGATTGGAAGATTGGGCCGTAGTAAAAGTTCACAATTTCTAAATGAGCTTAAAGGAACTGATAAAGTTGGCATTATATTCTTTCATCACTCTATTATTCCATTACCTAGATCTAAACATGAGAGTGAATTACAGGATGCTGGTGACGTGTTGGCAACAATTGTTGAGAATAATATTGATCTGGTGCTAACTGGTGCTAAAAATAGGGCACAAGCATGGCAAGTGGACAATACTGTATTTATAAATTCGGGTACAATTTCAAGTAAAAATATAGTCACTGAGATGGGAAATTCATTCAATATTATTCAAATATACAAAACTAACTTTGGTAGATATTATGTGATTGATGAATATTTCATCAAGACAGGTGATTTAAAACCACTTGGTAGAATGCATCTCAAACCCGAGATTAACGTGGAGAAAAAATAGAATCAAATTGCTAGATTATGATACCAAATACAATACCTTCGTCTTAAACATTTAATAATCAACACATAAAATATAGTCTCATGAAAAAAGTAAAATTCGGAAATACAGGTATGAAAGTATCTGAAGTAACCCTGGGAACTATGCAAATGGGCTGGAGAATTGATGAGGAACAATCATTCAAAATTATGGACAGAGCATTGGAATTGGGAATAAATTTTTTTGATACAGCTGATATCTACACTAGGTGGTCTGAACTGAGCTATGCAGGAAAGACTGAGGAGATTATTGGTAGATGGATGGCAGATAGAGGTACAAGAGATGATCTGATACTTGCCACCAAATTAAGAGGTCCAATGTCAGAAGATATCAATAATAGAGGTCTATCAAGAAGGCATATTAATCAGGCTATCAATGGTAGTTTATCCCGATTACAGACATCATGGATTGATCTCTATCAGATTCATTCATCAGATGATGATACTCCAATTGAGGAGACTTTGCATGGTATGAATCTGTTAATAGATGATGGTATTGTAAATTACATAGGCGCATCCAACATACTGCCATGGAAATTTGTGGAAAGTCTTTGGAAGGCACAGGAACTGGGCTATCAACGTTTTGAATCTATACAACCACCTTATAATCTAGCAAGAAGAATGATTATAGAATTAAGATACATTGATATCGTGAAGAAGTATAACATTGCAATTATTCCATATTCACCTCTTGGAGGTGGCTTTCTGACTGGAAAATATAAAAGAGGTACTGATATGCCAGATACACCAAGAAGTAAGGGTGTAGAGATGAGATACTATTCTGATAAAAAATTTGATATTCTTGAGAAAGTTGAGGAAATTGCTAAGCATCACGATGCAAAAATATCTCAGGTAGCATTGGCATGGATGTTATCAAAAGACTATATCACCTCACCAATTATTGGTGCCAACTCTATTGAGCAGTTGGAAGAGAATGTGGCTGCTGTGGAACTGAAGTTAGAGAAAGATGAATTGGATCAATTGGATGATATTTCAGACTGGATCTCTGATTATGAAGCAATGAGGTAGAGCATAATTCTCAAGGTGAATTGCTTATACTATGATTAACAATATCATGGAGTAGTGGGCAGTTGTCCATCTCATATAAGGAATTCATGAATATGTGAAAAATATCAATCTATTTGGATAGTATTTTCAGTATTTTTTTCACCATTAAATATTTTTCTCAGTTAAAACAATCTATAAAAATGATTTTTTAAACAGTATGTTATGGAAAAAATCAAGCCTTCATCAAGATTGTTCTTGCTAGGTTTTATAATTTATATTCTTGGAACAATAACTGCGTTCTATATTCGTTTTGTAATTTCAAATGATAGCAGTACTGAGGTTCTCACAAACGTCGGTAGATTGATGTTTCTATGGTTTGCATTATCTGGATTGACTGATGCTCTCTATACACTTGGAAGGATTTCAGAGATTGACAATAGAATTATGCACTTAACCTCATTTCTGTTGGCAATAATCAATCTGATATTCATTGCCATTCCTATTTTGATCATCGCTATCTCTTTTGAGAATTTTGTAATTTTGCTACTAATTGTATTTATTCCGCATTTACCTGTGATTTTCTATAATCTGAAATATTTCAATAAAAATTAGATCATATTCTACAATCGAATTTTACAATATGCACTAACTGTATCGTTGAATATTAATATTATAAATTTTAAAAATATTCATGACTGATTTAACGGGTAGTGATCATATACTTAGATTGCCATCTGCTCCTGTTTACATGACAATAATGCGTACAATTGATGGCAAACCATTTGGAGAACCAATTTGGAACTCATTTGTACACAAAGGTGGCCTTAGTCTGGAGAATGAGAATATTTCCAGCACACTGATCTCGTTAAGCAAAAATATCGCTAATCTATCAAGTGATAAGAAAGGAAAAGTTGTGAGATTAACACTTGAAGAGAAATCATACAATATATACTTGCCAGGAGATGAGAAATTACAGATTAGCTTTGTAATAGTGTTTGAATCTAGTGATACCGTTCTTATTGATAATAAACACAAAGAAGAGCTGGTGATGCTGGTTGTTGACAAATTGAAAAAATTACCTGAATTCATCAGTTATTTGAGTGGGAATGAGGTCCAGATCAGATTAGAGGATCCTCTTTATCGAAAAATACAGGATCTTATTGGCAATGTGATAACTGAATGGGATAAGAAAAGAGTAAAATACCTGATGAAGAAAGAGGAAGAGGAGAGAAAAAGGCTAGCTGAATTGGCAAAGAAAGAACTGAAAGAACAACTAAAACGAGAAAAAGCAGAGAAAGAGAAACTAAAGCGAGAAAATAAAGAAAAAGTGAATTAAAATAAATTGTTGAGAGAAGATATTAGTTGAACCGATGTTTCACTGACATTAGTTGAACCGATGTTTCACTGACATTAGTTGAACCAATATTTCATTGACATTAGTTGAACCGATGTTTCACTGATATTAGTTGAACCGATGTTTCACTGATATTAGTTGAACCGATGTTTCACTGATATTAGTTGAACCGATGTTTCACTGATATTAGTTGAACCGATGTTTCAATTATATATCAATACATGTATATTCTGTTTTTAAAGATTATTAGAATTTCAGATATTTTATCTAATTCTATAATTTTCAATCATCCAAAATCTCATAATCTTGATTGTCATAATCCATTTTTTCATAATCCTGCTCAGTTAAAACTTCATTATCCGAGTTAATGCTTGATTTTATATTCTCTATCTCATCATTAACACTGTCAAACACCTTACTGTCATTTGAACTTCCTATACCTGAAATCTGTATAAATTCTGGACCTATACCTGAAAATTCAGATACTGCCCCTGTTAGTAAATTATCCGCAGATCCTAGTAACCTATGCATATCAAAATTATTCTTTTTATTAGCCAGTAAAGGAGTGAATTCACCTTCCCATGAGATATTCAACATAGCCATAGAATTTTTATCCGCAAGTATTCTTCCAAGACTTCCTTTTTTATCCAATTTATCGAGCTGTGTCATCATAATACGCCTGAACTCATCCAGTTTACTCACATCTATCCCATCAGATATTTTAAATCCCATTATATCAACAACTGATCCCTCACCTTCTATCTCAAGTACTGACATAAAGGGTAGATTGACAAAATTAAATTTCGGCATCTCAATTACAGTTAAAAAATTACCAACTCTTACATTTGTTAATTCCGGCGTCTCGACAATACTTACAAAAGAACCAACTTCCACTTTATTCACTCCATTGGCCTCATATACTGAGATTCCTGGTAATTTAATATCTGTTACACCATCTATTTCTGATATTCCATAATTGGATAATTTAATCTTTCCAAGTTCTGATTTTATTGAACCTAACCAGTTTCCCATGTAAAAGCCGAGTTGATCCATCAGTACTAATATATCATTCAAAGAGGGTAATTCCAACTGATTAAAATCAATCATGTCTAACCTTTTTGGTATCAGTTCTTTGGTAATTCTCTTCATGTGTTTTTTGGGTATAATCATAGTAGTGATACCTTCCATCAATTCAGAACGCAATTTCTCCCCCTCTTTCAGAATTGACTGACCTCTACCTATTACCAAAGCCTCAATCTTATTTTTATGCTCTCCAATTGGAATAATAACTGAGTTTCTATCAATAGATACTGAATTATTCTTGTTAAGATCAAACATCAAATCATTATCGATTATATAACCCAATTTTTCATCCAAATCAATATTTTCTAGATTTTCTTTCACATCATATATGGCATTACCAATAACAGATTGCTTCAATGGGTTTGCATTGAATTTATTAGTGAAATCCTTTGCAACTACAAAAATTATTACCATCATAAGTATGTATGAAGTTCTTAACAAACTCCACATCTCTGATATCGGATCTCCAAGTCCTTTGAATAGAATTGTAAATATCAGTATGCTCCCATTTGTGAATATGGCATCTCGTAAAGCAGGTACTGGTAGTTTTGTGTTACCAAAGGTTAATTCAGTGGTATCAATCGTCTCATCATTATGCGCCTGAATAAATATTATAACAGGATCCAGAATATATGCCCAGAATAATATATCAAAGTATGGATATTCTAATATTCCTTTTGTGAAGGTGGAGTAAAGCAATCCCAGCATAATAACGCCTCTGCTAATGCCACGAATTATCAGATAAATAGTGTTTATCTCAGCAAAATTATCATTATCTATTTTATCTGCATATTTAGAAATTAACCATAATAATGCATATACTGTTGTTAATATACCCATAAACATTGATATATTTATTACAATTCCAATATTGACTGTTTCTGGACCTGGAGTATCCCCATTTGTGTACATATAATTGGCCCACATACCAATCAATAATCTACGTAGTGCAGACCCACTATATGAAGAGATGGATAAATGCATTGCAATTGATTGAAACAATCCTGTGAAGTATATCAAAGCTGTAATAAAGGCACTGATGAGAAATAAATAACCATCTTCTATCACACCGGCAAACCACCAGGTAAATAACAAAGCTCCACCGATGTTCTCAACAACAGGTCTATCTTTAAAATAAGAATTCATTGATCTCATGGATTGTGAGAGAAGTATACTTGAATCTACTGACATTCTATAAACACGAACTA
The DNA here is from genome assembly GCA_024280435.1 of archaeon. Classification (GTDB taxonomy): domain Archaea; phylum Asgardarchaeota; class Heimdallarchaeia; order Heimdallarchaeales; family Kariarchaeaceae; genus JAJRQD01. The sequence goes on from JAJRQD010000288.1 coordinate 25,451, forward strand.
TGTTTCTCTATAAATAAATTTATGCAACCTTGTGGTGTATAGTGAAAATTAAGACTTTAAATGCATTATAAATCATTCAAGAAGTAGTTTCTACTGGGATTTCAGCATCTGTCAATATATGTGTATCATCTGTCAATATATCAGTATCAATTCTATCTGATTGTTTTACAAGTAAAGTTCCAATAATTATTAATGGTATACTAATTTTTGTGAGTGTTAATCCAATTCCTGGCCAGGCCACTTCATCAGCAAGATATCCGATATTTGATCCATTGAGACTGCTAATATATGATGATATTGCTATATTGACAATTATGAGTAAAATTATCGAGAGGACTGCCAGAGAATAAATATTTCTGTTTCTCTCAATTCTTCTTGCTGATTTGTAGATCAGTCCAAGTGCTAGAAGATATAATAGAAAGCCATAGGTGCTCAATGCATCAACAATTATTATAGAATAAAATCCAGTGGGTGAATCATAATGCATCATTGGTAGAAATATCGCAATAAAATCAAGAATAAATGCTGACCAGATAGTGTAATATGCTATTTTATTGGTATTCATCATAATTTAGAGATTTTATCGCATGTAATAAACTTAGCTGTATTTTCATTCAGCTGAGTGTATTTTTGCTTTCAGATTACTTGATATATCTAGTAAATTACGTGATGCTCTCACAATCAGATCATCAGCTTCTAGCTTAGAGATAGTTCGTGATATAAGCACTGGAGATACACTTTCTGCATGCTGCTTCAACTCTTCAATTGACATGGCCCCCTCTTTGTTCAGTATTGCAATCAATTCAAATTCAGGTATCTTCATCAGTACTTTTGGATCACTGCTATCTGCATTAATGTAGCCATCATTTACAAGAATTTTGGATATTTTGGATAGTTGGCTCTCAAGAGCTTTTAATCTGGCATATCTTTCCTGTTCTAATCTCTCAGTCTCAAGTCTCTCTTTTTCTTTCTGTTCCTTTATCTCATCCTCAATTATAAGATTATTGAAATTATCTGTAAATACATAGTTTCTATTGACATCATTCTCAATGACCTCATCCGCTTCCAGCTTTGAGATAGTCCTTGATATAAGTACTGGAGATACACTTGTTGCATTTGTTTTTATATCCTCCATGCTCACTGGTTGATATACATAGATGATTTTCAATACCTCAAATTCAGGTATTGTATTCAGTATCTCCTCTTTCAAATTCTCATCATTAATATAACCTTTTTTACGACAAGCTACTGCTAGTTTCAGATTGTCATTGTTAATTCTCTCTCTTTCCTCATTTATTTTAATCTCTTCTTGTTTTCTCTCAATCTCTTTTTCTTCAAATTCTGTATCTTGTCTGGATTTAACAAGCGATGGATTTATTATTTTTTTCAAATCATCTGATATAGTCCATTTATAATCAACAGTCTGCACAATAAGACGATCTGCTGATAGATTTGACAGTGTCAAAGAAACAGATGATGTTTGTGTTTTATTCTCTATCTCATCTGCTGATATTGTATCTGCATCAATTATCACCTTGAGTATCTCAAATTCAGGTACATCTAACAATGCTTCCATACTGCTCAGTTTTGATTTCATATATCTATACTTGATTAATATATCCTGAATTATATCATTAGGTGTGGCTGGTGTTGATTTAACTTCTGGTAAATATTCCTCAGTTTCTTCAATAGTTGTTATTTCTTCAGTTACTTCCTCAACACTCTCCTCAATTACCTTCTTTTTGCTAGCTTTGCTTATTTTATCCAATAATTTAATTTCCTCAATAAACTCCTCATTGCTGACTCTAATTTTCATCATTTTTCTTCTGAAATCAGATGATAATTTCCAACGATATTCATTATCCTGCTCACATAATCCATCAATTTTCAGATTTGACAGTATCATAGTCAAAGATGGCAAATCAGGTAATTCTTCCTCGATTTCCTCTGCTGATACAGGACTTTTCGAATATATTATATTTAATATCTTGAACTCAACTGTATCAATTATCTGATTCAATGATAAATTCTTGAAATAATTCATATCTAATAGTAGTTTAATAAATTGTGAATGCTCAATAAAATTAATCTTTGATGATAAGCTCTGTACCTCATCTGAATTTTCGTTCTCATCAGAATGCTTAATTATTATTTTATGAATACTGGATATTTTTTCCTTGAATTTATCCTCAAGTATCCAATTATAATTTAGATCTTCTTTTATCAGATTATCTGCTTTTAGGTTTGATAAAGTCAATGATAGTGAATTTTGATTAGTATATAATTTCTCTAACTCTTCTGAAGATATCGGTTGTTTTTGATGTATAATTACAAGGAGTTCCAGTTCTCCAATAGAATACAATTCTTCAATAGTAGAATAATAATTAGGGACATAGCTAGAATTTTCAAGTGCATCAACAATTCTCTTGAATTCTGATTTCTTAGTCATTTTTTCCTGCTTTACTTTGTAATCCATGGACTCTATTTCTTTTTCTTTGATTGATTTAATTGTAGATTTTTTATGAATATTAATTATATCTTTTAATTTATCTGAAATTCTCCATTTATAAGATCCAGTTGGTTCTATCAAATTATCTGCTGATAGATTTGATAAGATCATTGAGAGTGAATGAGGTGCCTGATACTTGGCTTCTATTTCACTATCATTCAATTCTGCAAAATTTGTGAGTAATTTTAATATTTGGAATTCAGGTGTTGGTATTAAATCATTAATATTAGTGGCTCCTGTATCAAGCATTTTGTTTTCTAACAAAAGTGTTGCCAACTCTTTTGCAGGTAATCCTTGATCTGTATTTATACTCATTAAGCATTATTTTGATTCTATTAAATATAAAATTAGGTGCTAAATATTGAATTTTAATCTAAAATATCTGTAATTAATCATCTAATAAGCATAAATTATCTGATTTTTAATTAGATGTAACTGATTTTGATACTGGTGTCATATATTTCCAAAGTACATTATATCCAAGAAATATGCCAACAACTCCAAACGATAGGAAAGATATTATAAAATTCTGAGCAATAAATACGAAAAATGCTGTGATAAAGTAATTGTACTTCAAATATACGCCACTTAATAACTGTGGATTAAATAATATCAAGCCCACAATTGATAAAACATAAATATAAATATATTGTCCAATTAAAAACAGTACCATATATTTAGTATGTGGATCAATCTCTTTTCTGGAAAGAGTATGTCTGAAATAAAATCCCATTACAACGAATGAAATCCAAGAAATTAACATGAAAATATTTCTGTAAGAATAATCCTCTTCATATTTCATCTTAAGAGGATCAAAATTTGGATTTATCACCTCTAAAGATGTGAATGATATCAATGCGAATATAATGAACCAATAGCTCCATTGGGGTAAAAATAATCTCAATTGACCTGTAATACTAAGACTGCTCAGACCATTTACCATTATTTTTTCTTTTATTTCTACATCCTCATCTTTGCTATCTGATACCAGCTCATCAAAATCGGGTAAATCTGGTATTTCATCATCAGTAATTTTTTCTGTTTTTGCTTCTATTACCTGTTCCACGGGTTCAGTTGTCTCAATTACAGAATCTAGAAACTCTAAATCTTCAGTAGAAATCTCAGATTTTTCTTCTTTGCTTTCTGCTGATTCTATCACAGAATCTAGAAAATCTAGCCCCTCATCTGTTGATGTATCTGTAATTGCATCAAGAAAGTCTAAATCCGCATTTTCTGTACTTGTATCAAGGAAATCTAGGTCAATATCCTCTTTGTTGTCATCATCAAACCCTTCAATATTAATATCAGGCATTTCAGGTTGATCACTCTCAAACCCTTCAAGGTTCACATCAGGTATTTCGGGTTGATCACTCTCAAATCCATCAAGGTCCACATCAGGTATTTCAGGTTGATCACTCTCAAATCCATCAAGGTTCACATCAGGTATTTCGGGTTGATCACTCTCAAATCCATCAAGGTCCACATCAGGCATTTCGGGTTGATCACTCTCAAACCCTTCAAGGTCCACATCAGGCATTTCAGGTTGATCTAAAATCATTTTATTACAAGATGGACAATTTGTAATATTATCTTCTAACTCGATATCACAGTTTGAACATCTAGATTTTTCAGACACACTTGTTTTATCTTGTTAAATAATAAAAATATTAGCTACAATTATTGAATTATTACGTTTATTTTTTATAATTTCAATTTTAATATCACTTGGACTGCAGTATGTCATGGTACATTTCAGAGCATAAGCTATGATGATTTGATTCCCTGTGGTCTTTCATTTATTTTTTGTATATAAATTAAGAATATAATGCTTTTTTAAGTGGTGCTTCCCATATTTTTCTCAAAACAGGTAATTTCCATTCATTTGTATCATCGATTTTGAAAATTTTATCATTGCTTGTTCGTGCAATTAATGTGACATCAACTCCATGTGAAGTTATACTCTTCAGGAAATCAGTCTCAAATTTACTATCTATTTGAGCCAGATAACGGCCACCGTATTCTCCCCATAGAAATGCTAGATCATCAGTTTCATATACAAATTCAATACCTACATTGCTTTGAATTGCCCACTTTGCAAGAGTGGTTACTAAACCACCTCTACCAACATCAGTTGCACTTACCAGCAGATTAGTATTGGCTCTGATTGTATTTGCAACTAGTAATTCCTGATCAAAATCAACAGACATTGGTTCAGTCTCACCACCATATCGGCGATGATATTCTGATCCATGAAGAAATCCTTCATCTGAACCAATCATATAGATCTTAGATCCCATGCTTTTCAGCTTGGGTCGAATAATATGGCTTTCATCCTCTATCAATCCGGTTATTCCTATAAATGCAGAACTAAGAATTTTGTGTGATTTTCCATCCATCTCAGCCTCATTATATAGTGATACATTGCCTCCAACAACTGGGATCTTAAAAGCATGTGATACATCAGAAACTCCCTTTATCATCTCTACAAATTCTCCATATGATTCAGGCTTCTCTGGATTACCTGCATTGAGAGAATCCACCAGTGCTATTGGTTCTCCACCTCTAACTATTACTGAGCGGATAACTCCAATTGTAGCCAGTATAGAACCCACTCTTGGGTTACATGATATCATGTATGAGTTAGTACCTGCTGCGATTGCTAGATATTTCTCATTTGGAAGTTTAATGACACCTGCATCAAGTCCAGGTGCAATTTTTGTATTACCCTGTACATGTTGGTCATATTGTTGGAAAATTGGCTTCCTGGATGCAAGATTATATGATCCTAGCATTTCTATCAATGGATGATCTTCAGGTTCAACTTTCGGTAGATTAAGGTTTTCAATTTTAATATCTGTTTCCTTTCTCTCAGGTTCTGGAAATCCATTAATTGTGAAATTAACAGGTAAATAAGTCTCAATACTCTCAAAATTAGATGCTACAAAGGTATCCCCCTCTTCAACCCGTCCAATTACTCTGCCGATTAATCCAAATTTCTCAATTACTGCAATTGCCTGATCCACATTTTCAGGATCAATTATTCCAAGCATTCTTTCCTGAGATTCTGAAATCAGTATTTCCCATGGTTGCATGCTTTCATCATGTAGATGAACTTTGTTAAGATCTATAAATAATCCAGTTTTTCCTTTCTCACACATCTCAACTGCTGCACATGCAAGACCTCCACCACCAAGATCTTGGAGCCCATTCAATAATCCTTTATCTCTGAGCTCTAGTGTAACATCAATCAATATTTTCTCTGTTAGAGGATCACCAATCTGAACTGAACCTCTGGATTCCTTTTGTGATTCATCTACAAGTTCCTCTGATGCAAAGGTAACACCTCCAATGCCATCCAATCCCGTCCTTGAGCCATATAGTAACAGTATATCATTTGGATTAGGTGCAATTGATCTTATTATCTCCTCTTTTTTGGCTACTCCAACACACATTGCATTTACTAGTGGATTTCCCTCAAATTCCTCTGCAAACTCAAGATCACCACCCAAATTAGGTACTCCAACACAATTTCCATAGGATGAAATTCCTAGCACTACTTGATCTAGCAATAATTTCTGTCTATCTGTTTCTGGTGGTGCAAATCTTAAACAATCTAACACTGCAATTGGTCTGCATCCCTGTGATAGTATATCTCTGATAATTCCTCCTACACCTGTCGCAGCTCCATTGAAAGGATCAACTGCCGATGGATGGTTGTGACTTTCAATTCCGAGACCTATCACATAATCATCTCCAACATCAATTAATCCTGCTCCTTCTCCAATTCCGAGAAATACTCTTCTTCCCTCGTTATTAAAATGTTTAAAGTGTCTTTTGGATGATTTATAACTGCAATGTTCACTCCACAGAGCATCAAGTACAGCTTCTTCTGCTGTGGTCATTGACCTTTTAATATCATTACTTATAGTATTTTTTTCTTCTTTTGTTAACATTATCTTTTTGCCTCCCTTAGGAATGCATCGATTATTCTACGCCCATCAGTAGAACCTTGATATGAAAAACTTGCCCTCTCAGGATGTGGCATCATACCAACAATATTTTTCTTACCTAGACCTGCAATATTACCAATAGATCCATTTGGATTAAATGAATTTTTTATCAATCCTTTAAAATTTGAATACTGTGCAATTTGATATGGTTTCACATCATTAAGACTTTCTGCATAGAGGTTACCCTCAAAATGTGCAATGGGTAGCCTTAAAGTTGCACCTGCAAGATTAGACAGGTATGAATCATTTTCAGGTATTTTTACGTGAATCCAATCACAGATGAATTTGGTTGATTTATTTGGGATCAGTGATCCTGGAAGTAGATTAGACTCAGTCAGTATTTGAAAACCATTACAAATACCAAGAATTGGTTTACTATGTTTCTTGATCTCCTTCATCATATCTGAAACACTTGCAACAGCACCAGCTCTCAGTACATCTGCATATGAAAAACCACCTGCAATCCATATACCATCTAAATTCGATATTTTATCAATATCAAATGAATTAATTATCTCAGCACTTACTCCAAATGATTCTAAAGCTCTGATACTTTCATTCTCATTATTTGTACCGGGAAACCTTGTCACACCTATTTTCATCTTATGAGTAAATTTAACTGGTTTCAACCTTCTTGGACCTGACTTGCTCCTTTTCTTGTTATTTATTTTGTCTATTTGCTTTGATTTCTCTACTCTGGCAGGCTCTTTGTTTATCTCTACTCTGGTAGGTTCTTTGTTTATCTCTTCTCTGGTAGGCTCTTTGCTTTTCTCTTCTCTGGTAGGCTCTTTGCTTTTCTCTACTCTGGTAGGCTCTTTGCTTTTCTCTTCTCTGGTAGGTTCTTTGCTTATCTCTTCTCTGGTAGGCTCTTTGCTTTTCTCTACTCTGGTAGGTTCTTTGCTTTTCTCTACTCTGGTAGGTTCTTTGCTTTTCTCTACTCTGGTAGTCTCTTTGCTGACTTCAATCTTGTCTACAGGTTTTACAGATGTATCATTAGATTTGTCAATATTTAATATATCTGGTTTCTTTTCACTCACTACTTCATCAAGAATATCTGCTGGTTCAAGATCTAATTTTTTATCATCATTATATTCAATAGGGATAGATAAATCAAATTTAATTTTACTGGGAGTATCCTCATTCAATAATTTCTCTACCTTATCAATTTGATCCAATTCTTTTGAACTAATGGGTTGAACTTGAGGTTTTGTAATATCTTCTCCATCCAATAAATTTGGTCTATTATTAATCTCACTTGATTTATCAATAATATACTCAACAATCTCATCATTTTCATTTATTTTCTTCAGTTCCTTATCAATGTAATTTTCCTTAGTCTCAATAGTATCTACTGAAGTTTTTGTTTTCTTTAGTAAATCTTTCATCTCGTCTGATGTCTGTTGTAATCGATCAAAACCTGAATTTATTTTTTTAGCATCATTTTGTAGCGATTTAGGTTCCTCAATTTTTGTTTTACTAATAATATCTTTTATTTCAGAGCTGGATTGTTCCAGCCTATCAAAATCGGATGTTATCTTATCAATTTCTTTCAAAATATCATCATGTTCCTCAATTGTATCTTCCTCACTGATCTCTTCTGAGAATTCATCCTCTATCTTCTCAAGATCACCTAGAATAGAATTGAGTTCCTCATCAATTTCATCTATTGATCTCTTTTTATGTTCTTTATTTTTATCACTCATTGCAATTCCTCAATCGAAAGAGAACTTTATTTCATACTGCTCAATCAGTGGATTTGTTAGTATCTGTATTGCTGCGTTATCTATTTTTTCAATCCAATCAAAAGTACTGGGATTATCAATTAAAATCGATATTATCTTTCCTGTATTTACTTTTTTGATACTTGGTACTCCTAGATTATTCAATGTTCTATGGATCACATCTCCAGCTGGATTATTTACACCTTTTTTAGGAGTGATCAATACTTTTACTATCAAATTCAATCTATCAGCTTCAAAATCATGCTTTTCCAACCTATCTAGTATGGACTTATATCCCTGTAACACATCTCCAAGATCCTTTCTAAATCTATCCTTATCTAATTTCTCTCGTGTCTCAATGTCCCATACCCTCATACTATCGGCTGATAACTCATCACCTAGGAATAATACACCATTTTTATCCACACCAAATTCTAATTTGAAGTCAACAAGCAACATACCTGCCAATTTGAAATATTCAGAAACTATTTTGTTAACTTGCAGTGCATAGGTGACCATCAGATCTCTTTGTCTACTAGTAATTAAATTATGTTTAATTGCAATATTTGAATCTATTAGTGGATCATGTAATTTATCATCTTTCAGGAAAAATTCAACATATGGTGTTTTTAGGTTCTCTCCCTCTGTCAAACCATATCTTCTGGCAAAAGATCCTGCAACAATATTTCTCACTACAATCTCAACTGGTAGTATACTCAAATTCTTAGCAATTATACTGTTATCACTATCTCTTTTAAGTATGTGCTGTGGTATGCCAGCTTTATCTAATATCATAAATAATTTGTAGGTCAAGTCAAGGTTTAATTTACCCTTCCCCTTTAATAAATCCTTTTTATCTCCATCTCCTGCGGTTATCTGATCATGGAATACAATTCTAACGCTTTCCTCATCAATTAGATGTACATCTTTAACCTTTCCTTTGTAATTTTTTTCAATCATCTTTAAGATAACAATATGAAAGTCTCTTTTAAAATGTACCATCTGTTTTCAAATTATATTTGACTAATAATTTTATTTTCATAAATAGTAATCAATATCCCTACAAGATATCTCTAGATTAATAAAACTTTATTCATTCAATAAATTATAATTTTGTAGGAGAGAAGCCAAAAGATGATGATTGTAGAGAACAAATACAAACTATTCATAATCGATGATAGTGTCTTTATTCAACAAAAGCTAATGGAGTCTTTACCTGAACTCGGCTTCGAAATCGTAGGTATGGCATCTGAAAGCCGTTCTGCATTCAGATTCGTATCTGAGACCAGACCTGATGTGGTACTGTTAGATGTATATCTAAGAGATATAACCGCAGAAGAGATGATCAGAGGATTATTAGCTATCAATCCATCACTATCTATTGTACTCATGGCTCCACTGTCCAATATAAAAGAAATTATGTATCTATTACAGAAAGGTGCAATGGATTTCATCCCCAAACCATTAGTTGATGCACAGGTAGAATATATCCTGCGAAAATATGAGTTCTCACAAGGAATTCGTCCTGTATCAAAAATTAAAACAATTGCCCAATTAATTTCTATTTTCTTCAATGAGATTCTTGAAAATGCACCACGTAATTTCAGAAAGCATCTTGAAAAAGCTGTGCATAAACCATTGAAAAGAATAAATAGTAGATATAAAGATAGATACAATATTCTATTTGAACCTATAAGAATAGAATTACTTATGGATACACAGGGTGAGGACAAGACTTACAAAATGTACTTCACTCAACTCAATCGAATGTACCTTTCAGTGATAAATAACTTAAATAAAGAATTACCCGATGAATATGTAAAATCTCTACTAATCGAGACATATCAATCATATTTCACAGTAGCCAAATATTTATTGGAAGGTACTGGCTATTCATTTCCAAAATGGAAAGATTTCAATATTCAATCACATTTCAATTCTTATTCACAGAACGTGCATGAGATTGCAAGAATAGATTATAGCTATTCAACTTCATATCCAATAATACCCACATCTCATTTCTCAGATGATGAAAGATGGTATTCTAGAATTGATACCTACCGGATTATAATCACACATGATCCAAGGCTTATCCCGAAATTTCCTAAACCCGACTCATTTGATGTGAGTAACATTGATATGCACGTTGTACTATCTTATTTTGATGATATACTTGGTCCAACAGTGGCTACCATTGCTCCTCCTCCACATGGTAAATTGGAGGCAGATAGATTGAATTCAATACCAAGATTATTGGATACAATTGGTGCTGCACCAGGAGATCCGTTTATTCATGCAGCTAATGATTTTGGTAGTGTGAATGTAATATTCGGTGTGCAGGTGAATGTACGTGGAGGCACTCGAGATTATATGCTGAGCGTTGTTATCACACCAGTTGAGATCAGAGCAATGATCAAGATAAATCAAATGGGCACTTTGATTAGAGCAACTGCTTCATTGATCAGTAATTTCTTCAATGAGAATCCAGATGCGATAAATAAAGGTAATTCAATATATATTTCTAGTGAACCTCAAATGATTCTAAAAGAATTGTTTGAAGAGACACAGAGATACCTGGAATCATAATCTTTCAAATTTGTCATTGAAATAATGTTTAACATCATCATAAGAAAAGTTCCATTTACCATTTTCAATCTTATCTGGAGGTAATCTAAAAAATTCACCTGCATCATTCTCAAATATACCCTGATAATAAGCCCTACCTACTTTTTTGAGTAACTTTTCTCTATCTTCATTGGTTGATAAAATCTCAATCAATGTTATTTGTCTAATTTGTTGTTTATTATCACTATTAATCTCAATTAATTTTTCAGTATTTATCTGTTGAAATGGGATACTAGTTAATGATTTCACAAATTCAGTATTAATATTCTCATCTAATATCTCATCAATTTTATTTATAAACTCAACATTTCCAATCTTAGCTAATTTTGGTTCTATTTCATCGATAGTGAAATATCTAGTTGTGGGAATTAAAAATAGCATAGTATGCAGATTGAAGTTAATTTTTATTCTTTTAATCACTGAATAGAAATTATTCTTTTTTAAATAGTTATTCGCGGTCCTAATTTTAGAACTGTTAAGATTAGTTAAAATTGAACTTGGCATTGTTTTTTGCTGACTAATTATCTCATTCAGCACATTGATATGCTCTGGTTTTAATTTGAATGTACCAAGATTTTGGTCATTTACCGTTTCATCTGGTATTTTGTTTACTAATACCTGTTCAACAGCATTGTCAAATACTGTGATCCAAGAACTTTTTTCAGCTGAGAATGGAAATGAATTGAAGATTTGTTGTCGATCAGGTATTACAATGAAAGTTCTTACTTTATTCGAATTGATTGTTTTTTCTTTTAAAACTTTAAGAAAATCTGAAATTGGCACAATATAGTGGACTAGATTTTTGTTAATCTCATCATTCAATGGCCATAAATTAATATGATATGGATCTGAGAAATCCTTCAGTAAATTCAGATGATTATTAGTTGTTGGAATCAGGTAGTAGAGATTAGTCATGTTTAGTTTCAGTAAATTTGGTACATATTCATCCTTGAGCAGTATGCCTAGATTTGATTTCAATTTAGCAATTGTAGATGAGCTGATACTGATATTTTTTTTCCCCAGTTCAGCTTTTATATCTTTATTATTCCAGTATCTATTTTCAAGAACAATTTTCAGATAATCAATAGCATTATTACTCACCATTACACTTTCTAAGTTATTGTAGAATATACTGTGCTCCATGAATAGATTTTCCTTATCATCAGCTGAAATGATTATATTGTACAACTGCTTTGCATATTCAACATTCAATTCAGATCTTCTATGCTTTAAATTGGAATAGAACAGATGAAGATTTGTTATATTGCTTCCCTTTGTATTTTCAAACTCTCGCCAATCATATTCAAATTTATCGAATACTTTCTCATCCATATCCAATTCTGACTTTATTAATAATACTAGGAAACAAGAAGCACTCCAGCTAAAATTATTGTAATAATCTAGATGCATTATATCTTTAATAATTGCTCTTAATGCATGTAAATACCAGATATGATTTTTATCAATCAACATATCATGCATTTTGTTTATGATCAACTTGTTTTTCTTAATTTGTATCATTTTCAATGGGTCATCATTGAATTCTTTGGAGCCCCATGATATTTTGTTTAAAATAGTTTCATTATCAAAAATTTTGTAAACAATTTTATTCAATTGATATATTGCTGTATCGAGAGAATACACTATATTTAATTTATTTATTTGCTTTAAAAATCAATCAATTTTTTCACATAAAAAAATATCTTGTTTTAAATAAATTTGAATTTCTGTATAACTCATTCAAGCCAATCTTTCTCTTTTAGTTGCTCAACGTATCTCTCTATGATATAACTGTCCATATTCATAAGGTGCGATAGATCTGCAGAGCAATGTTTCCCTAAACATGTAATTGCACGTAGAATTACCCTATCCTCATATGTTAAACTCTGATGTGCCTTCAATATTGTATCTACAACTTCCATAAAATCATTTTTTATTGAAAGTAGGTTCATCATCTCTTCTTCCATCTCTTTTATTTTGTTATTTGATTTTTGAACTGTTTCATATATGGAATAAAAAGCTGCTTTGAGTTTATCAGTACCAATTTTTTCTAATTCTTTCTTCTGTTTATTTTTTTTATATTCTGATATCTCAATTAGTTTTCCGATGATAGTTTCTGGGTTCTCATTATTCTTCCAATTAACCATTGTTTTTTTAGGTACCAAATATTTTAGAGTGTCTGATTTTTCTTCTTCTTTAATTACCTCTGCTTCACCATCATTAACTGTTAATATATGATTATGAACAAAATTCGGATAAATATGGAAAAATAAGCCTACTTTTGCATCAACTTTGTATAGTGTTGCTTCACCTCCTTTATGTCCAGAATGAGATGTTTTAGTCTTTTTTCCAGCACTAATTAATTTAAGACCACCTTTATTATCTCCTCCGAGATACTTTAGATGTCTATGTATTGCTGGAGTACTGAGATCTAGTATTGATGCAATTCTGTTACCATAATTATGTTCACAGGCTATTAATCTTAATACTTGACGTCTAGTAACATTATCTATAACATCAAATAATGGATGATCTATCTCGCAGATTTGTTTAATATTCTGTGAATTATCGTCTGTACTCATAATTATATTTTGTAAAACGGTAGTTATTAACATTGCGTAATCTATTAAAATTTTTACATATTTTAGCTAGATCATTTAATTTTTCAATTATTATTGCAATGTGAATAATTACATCTATAATACTTTTACAGTATTCTTGATATATTTTTCTCTTTCATAAGAGTATCAAATTGGATTAATTCATAGATTATTCTCTGATTTGCCTCTGAATTTATTCTTTCAATGAATTTTTTAGCAGGTAGTCCAATTTTATTGGCGATAATTTTTACACCTGATAGATTAGTTTTCTCAGCTACTTTTTCAATTGAAAGTAAATTTTTGACTGATAATGGTCTATTTTGATCTATATAGAAAATACCATCTGCTTTGTTATCATCATATTCAATGGTGAATGGTACATAAACAGGTTTACCTCTCTTTGGAATATGTTTCAGTCCATATGATATATCCTTACCCTTTATGGCTGAGTAGTACTTCAAAACAGATAACATGGCTTCTGGGTTCTTTATCTTTTTATACTGCAATTCAGATAGAATATCAATTCTGTATGAATTATTATATCTTTTTACAGGTAAATTCAACTGTTCAGCCTTGGAAAAGTTATAATTTAGAAGATATAATAATTGAGATGTATCTTTTTTGTTGCATACAAAGGCTTCGTTGGTAACTGTACTCTTTATCCCTTTCTTCAGTTTTGTAAGACTTATTCTATCAGTCTCCACCAGATTACCAATTTCTCGTTTTAGTTCTAATTTAGTATTCTTATATGTTAGAGTGTTATCTAATATTTTACTACTAGCAAAATATTTAGCAAAATCATTGATTGATTTATTCTGAAAATTAAATTTACCTTTTTCATAATTATTAGAATAATCCTCAATAATTGTTTTGTCTATTGTCTTATTGACAATATTGTGTCTTTTAATGATACCTGATGAATAAACTTCATCAGTAATTTTATTTTTGTCAAATCTCTCTCTTGGATGCATATTTTCAACCCGCAACTCCTCAAACCCATATAGCTCTCGCTAATACAGGTAAGAATGAATAAGACTACATTTCAATTGATTAGTTCCAGCTATTATTGAAACATAGCACCATGTTTTCCGGAGATCAGAAGTAACCACACATCTTGATACCGTCACATGGATTTAATAGAAGATAAAATCTGTTTTTGCTTTATCTTCAAAGGTAAAACTATAATTTGTTTTCTTGTATTAATACTTATCCTAAGTTTAAGCAATATCATTGAAAAAAATAATCTTGCTTATAGCTAGTTGTATTTTCCTAGATATAGTTATTTAAAGTAAAAAAGGAATATAATGTATTTTAGGTTATAATTTGATTTTAGTTTCAATATAAAAGTCTTTTCTAGTTAAAGTTTACAGGTATATGAAATATGAAGAGATAGAAATTGAGTATATATTTAATTTGTATAGTTTGCTTAGTGCAATTTTTCATTCTTTCTAACTGGATAAGTTAGTCTTTAGGGGTTGAGTAATAATATTTTGATAAAGCGCTAATTGCAGTATCAAGCTGTGTGGTTAATTTTATACTGTTTTTTTAGTATAAAAGTTTTAGACACAGAGTGGTTTAAAAGTGAACAATCAATGTACAAGCACTCTATTGATATAATTACGGGGTAAATTAATTGCATGAGCTAAGTCGGTATTCCATGCTTTTATACCTCTGGCTATGCTTATCAAGTGTAAAATACCTTTTATTACCGATTTTTTTTGATCTGTTATACAAATTCTCCATTTGTTCAAGGTCGTCTAGTATCCATGTATCAAATTTTTCCATAATATAATTATTGCTTGAATTGATATAAATGTAGTGAGAGAGAGGTCTCCGAAAGTATTAGTACGAGAATACACAACTGGTGCATGGAACCATTACAAAATATATTTCCAAAAAATACAGTTCCGAAAGTATTCTATCACAAATAATAAACTAAGCACGAAATGGTGTGGCAACAGGGACAATCCTACCCATACCAAAAGTATTCTCTGTAAGCTTGACTGTCTGTACCATCTGAGCCCTTTTGAACTCACTTCCCCTCACAAGCTTTGAAATTCGCTCAACCAGAATATAGTCATAACCAAATCCCACTATCTCTTTTGATGTCAGAGAGTAGTCAATCATCAATTCAAGTATCTTATCCAACTTATCATATGGAGGCAGAGAATCACTATCCTTCTGACCCTCCCTCAACTCTGCTGATGGCTCTTTATTAATCGTTCTCTCTGGAATTTTCAATGCAGGGTAATTATCATTTATATATCTTGAAACCTCATATACCTCAGTCTTGTACAGATCTCCGATCAGATTCTTAGCACCTGCTGTATCTCCATACAACGTACAGTATCCAACTGCAATCTCTGATTTATTTCCAGTAGATATCAACAAAGAACCATTGAGATTTGCAAGATACATCATAATCACTCCACGTATCCTGGATTGAATATTCTCATCTGCCAATGAACCTACCTCTTTGATCATATCTCCAAGAGTTATATTGAACTGCTGATGAATATCATCAATTGTGAAGCTAAGAAATTCTATCCCCAGATTATCTGATAATTCTCTTGCATCATCTTTAGAATGCTGACTAGAATATCTAGAAGGTAAACTCACTCCAACCACCCTCTCGGGTCCTACTGCATTAACACATAATGAAGCTGTTATTGCAGAATCTATACCCCCGCTAAGTGCAACAAGTAATTTACCATCAAAACCTATTTTATTGAGATAGCCTGTTAAATTGAGTGTGATTGCCTGAATTAATTCCTCCTCCTTTGGTAACTCACATATCTTCAGATAATCATCTTCAACTCCTGATACACTGAATATCTGATCAGAATTAAAATAGAATAATCCCTCTTTGAAAGGTGGTGCCGCAAAAACTAACTCGCCCTCCTTGTTGCTGACAATAGATCTACCATCAAAAACAACCTCATCAATAGCACCAACCTCATTAACATAGATAAAAACAACCTCATTATTACCAGCATGGTTTTTTACTATCTGCAATCTTGAAAGTGACTTTTCCTTGACAAATGGGGATGCTGATATATTAATAATCAATTCTGCTCCTTTTTTACTAAGATTCTGCGTCACATTTGTATCTCTATGCTCATATTCTCCCCATTCATATATTGGTAAATGAGACCACATATCCTCACAGATCTGTACACCTATTTTTAATCCAAATAATTCAACGATGCCAGAATCTGGATCATCATTCAGAATATTTGATACAAATTGTCTTTTTTCCTGAAATATACCGTAATTTGGTAATAAAGTCTTGTATATTTTTTTTAATATTCCATTCTTATCCAACACAATTGCTGCGTTGTAGTACCGTTGATATGACCTTTCAAGTACATCATCAACCGGGATTGGTGCACCTATTATTACTTTGATATCTGTTCTAATTGATTTAAATATCCTATCAATTGACTTTTCAACCTGTAATGAAAATTCACTATAGTACAACAAATCCATTGGTGAATATCCTGTGATAGTCAATTCAGGAAAAATAATTAAATCTGTGTTTGATTTCTCTGCCTCTTTAATATACGATATTATTCGTTGTGTGTTCCCTTCAATGTCTCCAACTGATGCATTGAATTGACAGATTGCAATAGTGAAATTCTCGTGCATTCAATTCACTATCTCAATCACGTTTTATTAAATTAATTTCTATGTGCTATATATAGTGTCGAACAATAAATAAATTCACTATCAAATAGATTATTTCAAAATTGAAATTTGATTAAAAAAAAATCTAATTTTATTAATATTCGATTTATTGAATTAGTATCAATTCTATACCCTCTATTCGCCAATACGAATGAATTAAGACCGCGTGTTTTAATTAGTATGTAAAAAATAGACATACAGATTAAATGTTTGATAGTAATATTGATGCTGAGATCACGTCTCTATTCGGAAGGGAGCTCAGAGGCAAATTAAACGATGCATTACTTCTTATTCTACTAACAGAAAATAAACTTGATAATAATGATGAGTTTGGAATGACAACCCGACAGATGGCTGATTTCTTAGAATTACCTCAGAGTACAATTGCCACAGTAGTTGCAAGATTAGTTAAAAAAGGATTAGTAGAGCATAGTAAAGGTAGACCCGTAACAATCTCACCCACAGGTGTAAAAATTGGAAATGAGATGATTAGACATCACCGATTGTTAGAAGTTGCACTGGTTGATCAATTAAAGCTATCGCATGATGATATGCATAATGAAGCAATTAAACTGATGCTGATTGTCAATTGTAAAACTATAAATAAAATAGCTGATAAATACAATCACCCATCAGAATGTCCTGGAGGCTCACCAATTCCAGATTCCCCACTATGTTCTAGATAACTGAAATTATATGTAAGCATACTCTGAAATAACTATTAGTTGAAAAATAAGCATTTGGTTTGTTGGTCAATTCTATATATATGCGTAAACCATGCAATAAAACAAAATTAATGTCTTTTTTTGTGTTATAAATCATAGATAAATAGGGATGATATTTTTTGTTCTATTCTTCTCGTTAATTGTTTTTATAATAACATTTTAAGCATAAATCATGAAGCCTGTTTTTATGTACAATCATGTAAATCAATCAATATTGTTAAAGATCAATAGGTTGGTACATTTCTGGATATTATATTCGGTAACCATTACTTTTACTTTATTTCTTATATCCGTAGATTTAATGGTTGGAGCACTGTCAGCTAGTTTTCTAGTATTTGCATGGTCTGTTGTTCTGTTCTACACAATCTATGATCTTAGCTTTAGTTTTGATGATGTGATACCAGATAGTTCAATCTCTATAAATCGTTTTATGCATAATCTGAGCTATTTATTGACTGCAATGGTAACACTGGTAATTACATCTGTACTGACTGGTCTAGTTCGACGTTCTTTCCCCGATATACAATTACAAACTGTATACTCACTTAGTATCTATTTTACAGTGGCCATTCTTATGACTACTTTTGCTATAAGGGGTGGAGTTCAGTTATTATACCATCCCCGTTATTTTACTATGGATATGCCAAAGAACCGTAGGGAAAGTCTTGTCACTATTCTACATTGGCATCAATGGTTAGCAGTGCTTGCATTGCTTTATCCCTTTCTAGTACTGATATATGTTGTTGAGAGTAGTTCAAGTCCAGTTGTTATACTTTGGTGGGAAACCACTCGATTTTCAGCTTTATTTCTCTTTCCTATTATTTTTTTATACAGTGTTTTCATTATCTCTCTACATATTTATTCAGGTACCTCTGGATTGAGGGGTATGTTTATCGTAAATTTATCAAAGAGATATACAATTGTTTACGTATTAATTCTTATAATTTTGATGTCAGGATATTTTATGACATTAATAGTGGAGATCGAGTTTGGGTTGGTTATGATCCTGTTTGGATTGTTGGTACACATTACACTCTCATTTTTGATTAATAATTCCAGATCTATTGAGCTTGTATCTGTGGATAGTATGGAGCGAGTTTACAAGAACGATGAATTTGCGGTTTTCAAATCTTCAATTTTATAGGGATGGCTTAACAGATTATGATACCAATTTGAAAAGGCCCTGATTAATGATTTTTCAGTAAATATTCTTGAGTAATTAAGTTCCTTTGATATTGTCTCAACCTTATTGTGAGAATATATAGATCAAGTTTTTTTATCAGTTTGAAAATTTTCTATTTCCAAATCAATTGCTTTATTAGATACAATTTCTCTTGTTATTCAATATGAGGAGAAATACATCAATTTCACAGCGCTGGGAAGCTAAATTCGTAGAGAAAACGAAAAATTACGCCAGAGTGGCTGACTGCTCAACAACTCAGTTCACGATTGATGCGATAACTCTTCTTGGTAACCTTTTAGAATTTGATATTATCATAGAGATGGATAACCACGAAAGGATTGATTTTATTAAAAAAGCATTAATAGAGTACAATAATATTCATAAAGATGAAAATAATAGAATTATTCCTAGTAAAAGTAAGAAAAAAGCTGATCGGATCAGAGAATATCTGATTAACAATCCAAATCACATATACTCCACAAATGATCTTGCAAAAATACTTGATATCAATCAAAGCACTGTCAGAACATACGTTGCCAAATTAGCTAATGATCTTGATTTCAAATTATATGAGGGTAGGCCAAATAAAATCGAATTTATAGGATCTATTTCTTTTTAGGCTTGAATTTTGATAATAACAACGTTAGTACCACTGAAATCAATACAACAATTCCTGCGATTACGTTGGATGATAGATCACCATCTGTATTACTATTTACAGCATTACCAACAGTGAATTTCATGAACTGTGAGCCATCCTTGTACACATTAGTGAATTCTGCCGCAGTGTGTGGGTTCTTATCGTCCCAGAAAGCGAGCATTATCTGAAATTGGTCACCATCTTTCAATTCAATATCATAACCATTGATATCTCCTGAATTCAATGGCTTACGAAATTCATATATAAGATTGCCATCATTGGTACCTGATTGTCCCTCTCCGTTATCAACACCCTGGTTATCTATATCCTCGAATGCTTTGTAGCTGTGCATATACATATCAATTAATCCTGGTTTATCATAATCAATTATCATCATATCATCAGGTGAACTCTCAACACCCATAATCACATTATCTCCATTCCTATCAAACTCAATGCCAAAATAATCGTGCTTGATTGTGGTATCCTGTATAATCTCATCATCAGCTGAGTTGTGTGGAAGTACTACCAGGAAGTAAATATCTGAACTTGTATAAAGTATTGTCAGATTCAATATCGCTCCATTTGTCATTGATACCTTGTATTCAAAACCTGCATCCCAAGCACTATCAACTGCCCCATCTATAATAGGCAATGTTTCAGCAGTTGTTGGGGTTATAATTGTTGGGGGTATAAAAATTATCAGCAAGATCAATAAATGGGGAAATTTCCTCATATTTTGTGGTTATTTGTCTATTATTTATAAATTTCAGCATATTTGTTCTGATATTATTCGGTTTTTTGATTGTATTAATATCAAGATTCAACTGAAATAATACCTTGTATATGAATTCATTTTTTTTTTATACATAATTATATATTAAATGTAATGTAAGCTAAAGCTTTTTCTTACTATGAAAAAATCGATAAATCATAGATGCAGGATATTGAAGGATTGGCTCTTAATACAATTGTTTTGATTGGAGAATCAATACAAGATAGTTCCAATCGTATAATCTCATGGGGTAAAACTTATTCTGGGGCTTCAGAATCTCCTTCAAATTTTAACCAGCAATATACTGAGGGGCAATACAGAGCATTATATCTGAGAATTCGTAGAATTATGATGTCTGATGAATTTGGATTTGGAAAAGTATTCAATATTGGTGATGATGAGGATCTAATCATAATTGAGAACAAATTATCAGACAGGATACTTCTGGTCGGAGTACTTCTCAGGACAGAGAAATACAAATTCACAGAAACATTGATTGATATCATCAATAATGTGGCAGATAGAGCTGGTATATACACTGCAAAGAAACTGCATTCTGAGATATTTGAGGCATTAGATCGGTATCGTAATGATACTAGTGTGGATTCTGAGTTGGAAAAATTCTCTCCAATAGAGGCCTTGATTTATCTAGAGACAAAAGATCTCAGTAATACTAGTAAGGACATGCTGGCAATACTTATCAAATCACTTGTGGACGATAATACCACTGTTGATAGAAAATATCTGCACTCAAAACAGGTATTTGAGGCTGTACTGTTGATGTTAAGTAAAATTGTGGAGGGAGATGATCCAGATGTGGTGTTGGATGCTGCATATCTTATTGCAAGTGCATATAAAGAAGCTTTGCGTTTTTATTATGCATCCAAGACATTTGAGAAAATTGCTTTGCACGCTAATAATTTTGATAGATTGGCTTTGGAAATATCATGTCGTATACAGATAGCTGATATAATAAAAATACAGGAGGATAGTGATCCATCTGAGATCATCAATACGCTCATAGATATTGATGATGGTAGCCTTGAGATATCCAGTGCCTTCGATAGGGAGATATATTACTGTTTGCATGGATATGCCTATGATAAAATGGATGATTCACAATCTGCAGAGGATTATTATCTGATGGCAGCAATGGTTGCAGAGATGGAGGGTCCAAACACAATCTATATAGCTGAGGCACATGCATACATTGCATTGATGCATATGTCAAGATATGAGGTTGACAATGCAATTCGAGAATATATAACAGCCAGTTCAATTGCTCATGCAAATCGTCAGAATGATCTGGCAAAGAGTTATGAGCATCAAGCAGGTTTGTCTGAACTATTATGGTCTGATATGCTTGCAGCCAGTGCTCTGGTGTTAAAAATCGAGGGAAATAGTATAATCTCTGAATATCATGCATGGAAGTCTTTGAAACATCTTATCAAAGGTATTGGTTATACAAATAGAAATCTCAGATATGATATTCTATCCAAGTACTATTTGAAAATTGTAACAATGTGCGAGGAAGTAATAACTCAGAAATTTGATGAGTACACTATCAGCACAATTGATGATCTGAAAAGCAATTATACCATACTCCGAGATGGTTCACTATCAGAAATTCAAGAGGAGGAATTACTTAAATTTTTACTGGCTAAAATATCAGTCAAACTACCATTGCCCAATCCTGTTATCATGATTATTGCAACTGATGGGCGTTTGATCACCGGTGGTGAGGTGGGTTCTGATGACTGGGGTGTCACAGCCTTTGGGGAGAAGGATGAGTTATTTTCAGGTGCCCTTTCTGCAATAATGGCTATACTATCAGAGGTGATACGTAGCACTAATCCATTGAGAATGGTGGATGCAGGTTCTACTAGTATTATGATCGAGACTTCCAGTAATTGTATTGCGGCATTACTGATAGAGAAGGAGGACGCAGTATTGAGGCGTGCTTTGAAGGATGTGCTGATGAAGATTGAGATAAAGTATCCTGAGCTTAAGGAATGGGATGGCTACTCAATTGATTTCTCCAGTATGAAGACGCTGATAAATAATAGGTTTGCCGAAGCAATGTCGGAATTGGATCGTATTTCCTGAATGTAATTAACTTATGTGAATAATTAATAATAAATTTCAATTTTGTAAAACTTATTACTTATCAGATTAGAAATAATTAATCAGTATAAGAGGTAGTTAGCTTTATTTTTCACATATTCTGTGATTAATTCATATTTACAGACATGTTCGATTTTATGATTAATATAGATCCTCTGTGAGTAAAATAATGGAATCTTATCTTGTAACTTCTGTTATTTTTGTTTTTCATTTTTCGTATTAAATACATAAGAATTCGTATTTTAAAGCAAGTATACTAAAATTGCATATGTATTATGGACTTCGGTATTACGATCATTGATTAATCGAAAGCCAAGTCATATTATTAACCATAACTTAATAACATATTAGGTTATTAATTATATGTTAATAACTAAAACAAACTAATAAAGAGTTATTAATATTAAACGAGGTTCGAAAAATGAGTTTAGAAAATGTAGAAGTAAATTTTTCAGTAGATGCAAGAGGATCTGCCTGCCCAGGCCCAATACTCGAAGCAAAGAAAGGAATATCAAAAGTCAAAAAAGGTCAGGTTCTTGAAATCATGGCTTCAGATAAGGGAACTAGATCAGATCTACCAATATGGGTAAAAAGATCTGGCCATGAATTCCTAGGTATTATCGAAGGTGAGGGCTACTTCAGACTTCTAATCAGAAGAAAGAAATAGATCCACAAAAATGGGATCCAAAGGTCCTATAATATAGCCTGTAAAACTGGTTAACAAAATAACTGGCTATGAAAAGATGTCTTCTCATAGCTAGTTAATAAAAAAAAAAAGAAAAAAAATTGGTTGTGAAAAATTATGGATAAAAAAAATAATCCAAAAATTCTGATTATATCAACAGATGCCTGCTCATACCCTGGTATAGATAATGCAGGGCAGAAGCATCTTGAATATTCAGCAAATACATATGTAATACGTACACTCGATCCAGTTATATTTCCTGTGTATTTTTACCTGGAAGCATTTGATGCTGGTTATGATGGTATTTATATCGCTTCCTGTGGAACTGATAGCCCATACAAGAATACATTTGAGAAATTATCCGCAAGAATTGAGCTTGTAGTTGCTGAGATGAAAAAAAGAGGTTTGCATTACAGTCAGATAAAATTGACTGCTATCTGTACGGTTTGTGCAGATCATTTTGTGCATGAACTCAATGAATTCATAGAAGGAGTCGTTGAGAACATGCCACCAAAGATCAAAGCATAGGAGTTATAGTTAAAATGATAAATAATGAAAAATTAGATTATGATGCACTGATAATTGGTGCTGGTATTGCAGGAATTCAGACTGCTGTGGACCTTGGAAATATGGGTTTGAAAGTGCTGATGATTGATAAACAGAGTTCAATAGGAGGCACTATGATACAACTATCAAAGGTATTTCCAACTCTTGATTGTGCTTCCTGTATCACTACACCAAAAATGTCTGCTGCATTCAACCACGCTAATGTAACAACAAAAACCCTTGCCGAATTTTCTGGATTCACAGAATTTTCTGACGATACATTTGAAGTGGAAATCAAGCAGAAATCAAGATATGTGGATATTGGTGCCTGTACTGGTTGTAATGAGTGTGCTGATGCTTGTCCTGTAATCATGCTTGATGATGGTTATGATGAGGGAATGGGCTATAAAAAAGCAATTGGAGTTCCATTCGCAACAGCATTGCCACAAAAGGCAGTACTTGATATTGATAATTGCATTCTATGTGGAAGATGTGCTAATGCCTGTTCAACATCTGCAATACACTTTGAGATGAAAGATGAACTATTGAAATACAGAGTTGGTGCAATAGTGATTGCTACTGGATTTCATGAGACACAGATAATCAAGGAGAGATTTGGTGGTGGAAGAATTAAAAATGTAATCACTGGTAAACAGATGGAACGTCTACTTGCACCAACAGGCCTCTCACAGGGAATATTCAGACCATCCGATTCAAAAATCCCATGGAGTATTGCATATGTACAGTGTGCCGGATCAAGAGATGCCAGTATCGGAGTTCCATATTGTTCATCTATATGCTGCATGTTTGCTATCAAACAGGCAATCTTGCTTTCAGCTGCTGCACCTCTTGCAGATATAACTATCTATAATATGGATATTCGTGCTTTTGGCAAAGGATATGATGAATTCTATGAAACAGCAAGAAATATGGGAATAAATTTTGTCAAGGGAAAAGTTGCATTAATAGAGGAAACAGAGACTGGTAGTACAAAATTACATGTTGAGGTATTTGGAGAGGATGGAGGAAAACAGGAGATAGAGCATGATCTCACAGTACTCTCAATGGGAGTGGTGCCACAATGGGATGCATTGATGTCTAAAAAATTGCCAGTATCTCTTAATGTGGATAGATTTGTCAAAGAGATCAGATTCTCTTCAGAGCCAGGTTTAACAACAATACCCGGAGTATTCGCAGTTGGCACATCAACAGGTCCAAAAGATATTGTGGATAGTATTATCTCAGGGTCATCTGTTGCCGGTAAGGTAGCTTTATGGCTAAAAGGAGAACTTAGGGATAGTTTCCTTGTGGAAGAATTCCCTGTTGTGATGTGATTATTATGAATGATAAAAAACTAGAAAAACTGGGTGTTTATGTGTGCCATTGTGGTGGTAACATATCCGATTATGTCAATACCTCAAAAGTTGCAGAGGTAATTCAACAGGAACCTGAGGTACATATGGCCAAAGATTTCATATTCATGTGTTCTGATGCTGGCCAGAAAATGATTGCAGAGGATATCAAAGCCAATGATCTTACTCATGTGATTGTAGCATCTTGTTCTCCACGATTGCATCATATGACTTTCCAGAAAGTAGTATCTGAGGCTGGAATAAACCCTTTCACATATCGTCATGTAAATATTCGGGAACAGGTATCGTGGGTTACCTCTCATGATGAACCAGCAGCAACTGAGAAAGCTATCCGACTGATTAGAGGAGCTATCTCTGCTGTTGTCAGACTTCAAGAACTGGCTGCTATTGAGAAACAGATGATACAGGTTGGGGCTGTTATTGGTGGAGGAGTATCCGGCATGACTGCTGCACTTGATATTGCAAATCAAGGATTACCAGTACATTTGATCGAATCATCTCCTGTGCTGGGTGGTAGAACATTGGATCTTGATAAGCTGTATCCATATGAGATACCTGCTGATAAATTTGTTCAAAACCTGATTAAGAAGATAAACTCAAATGAGAATATATATATTCATCTAAACACAGAGGTGGTGGATACAGCGGGTACTATCGGAGATTTCACACTGAAACTCAAGAGAGCTGATAATAAATTGGTCAATACAGAGGAGATGCAATCCTTTGAAATAATTGAGAATGAGAGTGATGCTATCAATGTAGATGAATTACATGTTGGTACAATAACAATAGCAACAGGATTTGATACATATGTACCATTAGATGGAGAATATGGATATGGTAAGTCAAAGCAGGTAATTACTCTTCCAGATTTGATCATGCATCTCAATTCGTACAAAAAAAAGAGATTAGAGATTAATGGAAAGATAATTAATAAGGTAGCCATGATCCACTGTGTGGGTTCCCGTCAGATAGAGGATGTACATCCACTGCGTGAGGGTGCTACACTGAACAATGGGTGCTCAAGAACATGTTGTACCGCAACATTGCAACAGGCTAACCGATTGAAAGATATGTTTCCCGACATTGATATTTATGATCTATATCGTGATATACGTACATATGGTGAGAAAGAAGTTTACTATAAAAAAGCATCTGAGAATAATGTGATTTTCATCAAATATCCAGATGAAGAGATCCCACAGGTGGATACCAATGGCTCTCTTAAGATAAGAACTGTGGATGAATTAACCTATGGTCTCGAGGTAGAGGTGGAGGTGGATCTGATTGTACTTGCAGTTGCGATGATCCCAAGAGCTAAACCCAGGTTAATAGAGACTTTATCTCTTGCAACAGGTGTAAATGGCTTTCTACAGGAAGCACATGTTAAACTACAACCAGTTGAATCACCTGTTGATGGAATATTCTACGCAGGTACTGCACAAGGCCCGAAGGATGTGAGGGAATCAACAATGTCTGCATCCGCAACCTCTGTAAAAGCGAGTACTCTGCTTAAAAAAGAGATTGTAGAATTATCACCATATATTGCAGAGGTTAACACAGAGATTTGTGATGGCAATGGTGATTGTATAACTCAATGTGAGTACAATGCAATATCAATTGTACCAATTGATGATGGTAAAAAACAGGCTATCATCACACCTGCGTTATGTGTTAGCTGTGGTGCATGTGTACCTGCTTGTAAGAAAAATGCAATCAAACTCAATGGATATGAGATTACTACTATACTTGCTGAAGTGAAAGCCATGGTAAAGGAGGTAATATTATGAGTAAAAAACCAAAATACTACAAGGAAGCTCTTGATAGATTAAAACAGGAGCGAACAGTTGATCCAGATTTACTGGAAAGAAATAAATATCGCTCAAGAAAGATAAGAGCAGTATCAAAAGTCATCAAAGATATGGATAAACATACTGTACCTGAAATTACAGAGGAACTGGATTATCCTGCAAGTGAGATATTTCTTGCTGTCATGCATTTGATGAAATATGGAGGTCTAAAATTGATCTCTAAACGTGGAGATTATCCTCAATATGCATTTGGAGGTCATTAAAATGTCAGAACCAATAAAAATCAATCCCAATCTAATGAACGAGGTAAAAAAATATGGCGCATTCGATGTGAGTGCATGCTTTAACTGTGGTACATGTACTGCTACATGTCCTCTGATAGAGGCTGAAAATGGTAATGAATTCCCAAGAGGAGTGATTAGGCTGGCACAACTTGGTCAGAAAGATAAATTACTCGGTTCTAATGAGCTTTGGATGTGCTATCACTGTGGTGACTGTACTGCTGCCTGTCCCAGAGAGGCAGATCCAGCAGGATTTATGCAGGCATCCCGAAAATATGCAATATCTGAATATGAACCCACCGGATTGGCAAAATTATTTCATAAGAATAGAGGTATTGCATTATTCTTTATGTTAACAATTGGTATATTATTTGCTGCTTTTATGGAATATTCCAACTCATCTGGATTATTTGGAGAACATGATTATCTTGTACTTGGTGGATATTATGGTGAGGTTATACACTATAGTGGAATGGCAATGGGTATTTTCGTATTTCTTGTGTTGACTATTGGATTTATACGTATGTATAGATCGTTGGTGAGAAATGAACCACTAAGAAAGCGAGAATATATTATGGATCATCTAAAAATGAAACATTCAATCATACTTGCTATCAGATCATTCCTGGATCTATTCAAGAATGAAATATTGATGCAGAAACGTTTCAAAAGAGTAGATGAGGAGGTTTATTATGAAGAGGGTTCTCCACCAGCTTATCTTGAGATAAATAAATCATTTGAACCCGGACAGAAAGTTAGCAGATGGATGATACATATGAGTATATTCTTTGGATTTATAGGTCTAGCATTGGCAACTGCATTTGATTATCTGATCAAAGATCTAATACTTGAAGACCCTGCAGGATGGGTGCCTATCTATCATCCCGTGAGATTACTAGGTATTATTGCTGGTATTTCAATGTTATTTGGTACCACCATGTCATTATATTACAGATTAACAAAACCAGAAGATAATGAGTATTACAAATCCACCAAATTTGATGATTGGTTACTATTAATTCTCATTTGGCTAATTGGATTGACCGGTTTCTTTGCAACTATAATGGTATATCTGCCCACATTACCCAATTGGTCGGGATATGTGATTATTGCTCATGTGGTAGTCATTGGTGAATTATTCCTCATGATCCCATTCACAAAATTCGCACATATGATATACAGACCACTTGGCCTATGGATGCTAAAATATGAAGAATTAAAAATTGATTTCCTTGAAAACTTACCTTCTGAAGAGAGAAGTGAGGTAATCAAGGTAATTGTATAAGGAGATAGAAAAAAATGTCAGAAGAAAAACTATTAATAATAACTACAAAGGGTTTGAATGAACCTGAAAATGCACTATTCCCATTCATTGCTGCGAACGCAGCATTGGCTTTGGATATTGAGACCACCATCTTTATGATGGGTGCTGCAGTGGAGATTGCAGTGAAAGATAAAGCAGAAACTGCTGAGAATATCAGCGAGATGCCAGTTCTATCAGATCTATTGAAATCGTTTCTAGAACTTGGGGGTGATATAAAACTGTGTGGACCATGCTCAAATCATAGAAAAATAACAACTGATATGCTAGTTGATAACGCCAGTATTGGCGGAGCATCTCTTTTGGTTGATTTATCAATGAATAGAAAGGTTCTAACGTTCTGAGAATTGATGAGGTGTCTAGATGAAGTTAGTTGATAATTTTTCAAGTGATATAAACCATGCCATGCTAGGTATAATTGATTCGGAGACGAGGCGTCATATTTTGCAATTAATTGCAACCGAAACTAACTATGGAAATAGATTGGCAAGTATTTTAAATCTGTCATCACCAGCAATTCATCGACACCTTAAAAGATTAGAGCATTTTGAAAATGATGATGAGGTCATTGAGATACTATCAACCAAGAGAACAACTCGCAAAAGCTATTCTGGACATAAAGGAGCCAAAGCTACAATTTATGAGATTACCGCAAATATGGGTCTATTTTTTGGTATCTTCCCTAATTTTATACATTCTCAGGTTGTAGAGCTAGATAAATCAGGAGATGTTATTGCTAGAAAAATAGATCCTGATAATTTTGATCCAGATCTATTCGGAGTAAAAATACAGAATGGTGAAGAGATAACAGAATGTAGTGGTGATGATTGTTTCACAAATCATATCCTAAAAATACAACAACTGAACAATCAGATCAAAGAATATCAGGAATATCTGATGAATATGCTATATATGAAGAATGAAGTAATTGATAATATATTCAGGATAATTGAGAAGGCAAAAGATCTAACTTTTCAGGAAAGAGTTGTTCTAAAATCCTTAATTGCATATGGATTCAATAATTTGAAATTAATTGCCAAATTACTGAATACTGATGAGAATGATGTTCATTTCATTATTCGCTCTTTACGCAGGAAAGAATGGATTGTTGACAAAGAAATAATTAGGATCAACAAAAAAGATATTGTGTGAAAAAATCCAATGAAAATAATTTTGAATTACAAAAATAAATTATTGTGAAATATCTAGATAATATTTGTACTTAATTTAAAACTTGAACTATTACTCTTAATAATTAGATAACGTATAAATACATAGTAAGACCTAAGAGGTTAAAATATGAGTGAAGAACGAATTGCAGAGCTCGCAAAAGAGATGATTTTGTTGAATTCCCTTGGAGAGGTTATCACAATACAAATAAACCTAATGGATGTGGAAAATAGCCGTACATTGCTTGAAGAGGCTTTTGTAAATTCTGAGAGGGATGGTATTTTCATCAATGATATGATCTTGATACGAGTGATAGAGGGCGAATTATATGATTGGGGTGCGATATTGAATAAGATTACCGAGAAAACAGGTAATTATGAGGCGATAGATAGCGTAACAGCCCTGATACGAGTGCAGACTGGTCCCAGCTCTCTTGAAATGACAATAAATATCTCTGGAGAACATGAAATGCCAAACTTACTTCAAAGTTCAAATAATTCAACCTTCTTCCAATTGATGAACTATGTGAATACAAAGTGGTTACATGCAAAAAATTCAATGCGATTACATAGCTGATTCGATATAGATTTACCAATTGTTGACATATAAAGAGCTAACTTATTAAATAACATTTTTTTTTTATAGTTAATGAGAAAATCGGGATTGTTATTATTTTTTCTGTTTTTACTTAGTTTATCATCTCAACAATCATCTGCTATAATTGATGATTGGTCAGATGATGGAAATCAGATTAATCAATGGATTGATGCAAGAGGTACTGCATTTGAGACTGAATACACCACACATTTATCTGGACAACCTTTTACAGGTACATGGGTGAGTAATGGAACTGCATATCAACCAGATGCAAGCTGGTGGACTGAAGATACAACAAATGATATCAAAATATCATCTATGATTAGAGAGTTACCATCATACTCAAATTCTCTTGCAATAGACATCAGTATTGATCTAAATCCGGTCAATGTACCCAATACATTCTCCCACAAGGGATATATGTATTTTTATCTATTAGGTCCAAATATGGAAATACTGTATCAGTTCTTGATTAGAGATTCAAGAGCATCCACTGGTGAACATGAATCATTACATGCGGCAAATTATATGGATAATTCTTTTACAATGAATAATTTACTGCCAAGTACTGTTGGTGATACGGTAATCGAAAATGAGAGCGTGAAATTCTATTTCAATAGTTCTGAATTTGATTTGTACTCTCCTGTAACAAATTCATGGTATAATCATGATTTGACTGTAAATAATATATTCCAAAGAGGTGATGCCAGGTATATCGCACTCAAATCATTCAGAGAGACAAAATATCCAGTTCCATCTGAATTCAGTGTAGATAAAATTAATGTAAGTAGTGATATATCGTTTGAATCAATCAGAGATGAATATGATAATGTAACACCTTTTGTATCTAGTTCTTATGATAATATCCAGTACCATTTTGGTGATACTGATAATGTTATCGAATGGACTATTGGAGATGAGAATCCAGACTATTATGAGATATACAAGGATAATGAATTATTATTAACAAATAATTGGATCTCAAATATGACTTTAAAATATAATGTGGATGGATTGAATATAGGAATTTATAATTACACAGTAGTTTTATTTGATAAAGAAGGAAATCAAAATATAAATTCAGTGATTGTTGAAGTATTACCAAATATCGATAATACAATGCCTGAAATATTTGTTTCATCAAATAACATATCTTATTATTATGGTGATACTGGTAATGTTATCGAATGGACTATTGGAGATGAAAATCCTGATACATACATGTTATTGATAGATGGTGAGATTTCATTATTGGAGTCTTGGTCTTCAAATATGACACTAACAATTAATATAGATGGTTTATTTGTTGGTACATACAACTTTACTTTGATATTGTATGATACTGATGGAAATATTAATTATGAAATAGTAGTTGTAACTGTGCTAGATACAGACAGCAGTTATGCAGTAAGTAAACCAGATAATCTTTTTGAGCTGCCAATCTCATCCATTTATGTCATTATCTCTGCAATTTTTGCTATACCGATTACTAGAAAAAAATTGACATAGATAAGTTAATTTTTCTTTTATCACACATTTAAACTGTACAATACCAGATGATCAACAGGTACTAACTTTTTTCTATGGTAAAATTATAAAGATTCTAACTCCTTTAAATTAACACTGGTAAAATACAATTAAGTCAGAGAATGAACTTTCAGAAGTTAATTCATTTCGTATTTTGAATTATTTTAATTACACCTCATAGTAAATCTATCTCAAGATTACTTTTTTAATGTTTCATTTAATTTAACGAGTAATTTTCTGTATTCACATTTGGATAGATATCATGTGGCTTAGTTTCTTTGATTCCTTGTGGTGAGATACGTCCAAGTTTGGCATTGTTCCACATCTCATTCACACTTCCTGCTCCAGCATATCCAAATGCTGCCTGTAATCCCTGCGTGAACTCATCAACAACATCCTGAACTACACCTCTGAATGGTACATATCCCTCAACTCCCTCTGCAAGCCCTCCTTTGGCAGGTTTTGAATATCTATCAAGTGCAAATCTGACTGATTTTGCTGCTGCAGAACCCATACCTCTGTAACTTTTCATCATCTTACCCTGTATGGCTAATAGTTGGCCAGGTGATTCTCTACAACCTGCAAACATGGACCCCATCATAACTGATGATGCTCCCATTGCAAAGGTCAATGCTGCATCTCCTGCATTGGTTATTCCACCATCTGCAATCACTGGTATATCCAATCCCAATTCATTTACTTTACTAGCAACCTGTGTGGTTGAGTACAAAGTTGGTGCAGATGCTTTGGTCACAACTGAAGTGGAGCATATTGCTCCAGAGCCTATTCCTACTCTCAAACCTGCCACATTCTCAATAGTGCTGACAACATCCTCCACTGCTTCTTGAGATCCCAGAGATCCATAGACCAGCTCTGCATCTATTTTCTCTGATATTCTGGATGCAGATCTCATAGCATTCATATTGTGGCCGTGTGCAAGATCAATTAGAATGAAATCTACATAAGGGTCAAGTGCTAGTGCTCTTTTCTCATCAAATGGTCCAATCGCAGCTCCTACCACTAATTTTCCATCTTCATCATGAGTTGATAATGGGTATTTTCCCCTGCGTTCAAGATCCTTCACAGTTAATAGTCCATGTAATTTATTTCTATCATCAGTAATTATTAATTTCTCAATTCTACGTTTGTGTAACAATATTTTTGCATTCTCAACAGATATATTCTTATCTGCTGTGACTAGATCTTTCGACATCATCTCAGATACAAGAGAATCATTTGATGCAAATCTAACATCTCTTTTAGTAAGTATGCCTATGACTTCATCATCATCATTGATGACTGGTAGACCTGAAATACTGTTAATCCTCATAAAATCTTTTGCTTGGCCAATAGTCAGCTCTGATTTTATAGTTACAACCTCATCAATAATAAATGCCTCTGCTCTTTTTACACGTTTTGCCATTGCTACTTCCTGTTCAATACTGCAATTTCTGTGAAGTACTCCCACACCTCCAGACCTGGCAATTGCAATTGCCATCTCGGATTCGGTGACTGTATCCATGGGAGATGCCACAAAAGGTCTCTGAAGTTTAATTCTTTTGGTAATTTTGGATTGCAATGATATATTGTCTGGATCAGTGTTTGTTTTTCCAGGACGCAGATAAAGATCAGCAAAAGTTATCAGCTGAGGTGCGTCGTTAAATTTATCTACAAACATATTTCGAGACAATCATCACTTTATATAAAATAATAGATTGTCTATTGTTCTATGTGTGATTTTATATCATTCGATTTTATTGTCTATTTGGATGTATTTTTACTAAGAGTATGATGCAAAAATCAGCTTTTTAATATATTATTAGACAACCATTAACAATTTGAATAGAGATCAATAAATACATTTCTACAAAATGTGAATTTATTTTTGAACCTCCTTATTTTATTTACTATTATTCAAATTCAATTGTGGCAGGTGGTTTTGTGGATATATCATAAACCACTCTTGTGACTTCTGGTAACTGATTGATTATCTTAGTAGATATTTCACCCAGAATATCCCATGGTATATTGACAAAGTCTGCTGTCATTCCATCTTTTGATTGTACTGCTCTCAATGCAATTATTCTACCATAAGCACGACTATCGCCCATGACTCCAACTGCATTTCCTGGTAGAAGTACTGCAAAAGCCTGCCAGATCATCTTATCAATACTTCTATAATATATCTGATCCATAAATATTTTATCCGCATTCTGAAGTATTCTTATCTTCTCACGAGTTATATCTCCAAGTATTCTGACTGCCAATCCTGGTCCAGGGAATGGAAACCGGTTTATCCATTTCTCAGGTGCTCCCAGTATTTTTCCAAGTTCTCTGACCTCATCCTTGTACAGCTCTTTCAATGGTTCAATTACTTCAAGCTCCATATCATCAGGTAATGTTAGATTGTGATGAGATTTGATCTTAGCAGCTCCTATACCAACTGCACCACTCTCAACCCGATCTGAATAGATTGTGCCCTGTCCAAGATATTTGAAATATCCAAACTCTTTATTCAAATCAGTTACTTTTTTCTCAAATACCTCAATAAATGTGTGTCCAATGATTTTTCTTTTTAGTTCTGGATCTTCGATTGTTTTCAATTTATCAAGAAAAGTATCCTGTGCATCTACAAAGTGAAAATTCTTTATATGCAGATCATTTGTAAAATATGAAATAACATCCTTTGCCTCGTTCTTTCTCAATAATCCATGGTCTATGAATACAAGGTGTAGATTATCTCCAATTGCTTTGAATAGTACAAGGGCAGCGACAAGTGAGTCCACTCCACCTGATACACCTAGCATCACTTTATTGTCTCCTATCTGTTTTTTCATATCCAATATCAATGTCTCACTGTAATTCTGCATTGACCAACCACTAAGATTTAATTCACAAACGTCCTTTACAAAGTGTTTAAGCAATTCAAATCCATTTTGAGTATGAGTTACTTCCGGATGAAATTGTACTCCAAAAACTCGTTTATCATCACTCTCCATTGCAACTATTGGACAGGTTTCAGAACTTGCTATCACTCTGAAATTATCTCCAAGCTCTGCTACATGATCGCCATGTGACATCCATGTAATCATCTCGTCTGTATCAAATAGATCTGATTGTGAGATGATTTTAATCCTTGTACTTCCATATTCTCTGCTGTGTGACTTCCCGAGTTTGCCCCCAAAATAACTTGCAAGCAATTGATGTCCATAGCAAATACCAAGAATGGGCAGTGATCTATCATCAAGTATAGGTTCTAGACTATCCGGGATCTGGGGACTGTCAGTCTCACCAACTGATCTAGGACCACCAGATAGAATTATACCACCTATATTTTTGTCAGATACAAAATTTTCAGGTGCCACTAGTTCTGCAACCACTCCGATATCTCTTATTCTCCGTGCAATTAAATGTGAGAACTGACCACCAAAGTCAATTATCTTGATGATTTTATCACTCATATTTATCAGATTAATTTCTGATTATTAATAATTTATCTTCTGAACTAGCCAAGTGTGAATCCAATATTTAAAATTACAATTGAATTTTTATTATCTTCCTGAAAATATCCTGAATTAAAAGATTTATAGTTTGTAATTATTTATACAAAGTATGTCTAAAATATTAATTGTTGGTGGCTCAAAATTCATCGGTAAAACAATATTGCAAAAACTAGATAAACAGGCTCATGATATAACTGTGATCAACAGAGGTACAATTGAGAATGATAAATATCTACCTGAAGATGTAACACATAAAATTGTTGATAGAAATGAGATTGGGCAACTTAAAGAAGCAATTGCCGGGATTAAATTCGATATTGTATATGATATCTGTGCAGTGACTAGAGATCATGTATCAAAATTACTTGAGGTTATTGAAGGTAATGTGAAACGACATGTACATGTATCATCAGGCTCTGTATATGATATGGAGAATGTATTCTCATTACCAGTGGATGAGGATCATCCCTATCCAGAATTGAATAATGAAACTCATCCCTATGTTCGTGCAAAGACTGAGGCAGAGTTAGAGCTGTTCAAAGCCTATGATAGAGGATACCCAGTGACAATGGTACGTCCAACATATGTTTATGGACCTGATAATTACATTTATCGTGAAGCATACTTTTTTGACAGAATATCACGTGAAAGATCTATTTTAATACCTGAGAATGGTAATGGTTTCTTTGATATGATACACGTGGATGATCTTGCAGATATCACAATCAATCTAGGAATTGCAGATAATGTGATTGGTAAAGCCTTCAATGGATCAAGTGGTAAAATGATCTCTGCTAATATGTATGCTAAGCTAGTTGCTAAGATATTGAATAAAAAACTGGATATTGTTTATTATACATATGATATGTTAAAAGAGCTTAATTGGCCTGAAGAACTGTATATTTATCCATATCTACCAATTGGTGCATTCACCATGTCCACACTGAAGGTATATAAAGAACTTGGATTTGAACACAAGTTCAATTACGAGACCGGTCTTGTTAGTACCTATGAATGGTGGTCCAAACAAGATAATCCTGAACCTGATTGGAAACGAGAAGATTTATTGATCAAATACATAAAGAGTTTGAATGATAAGGATGCAGATAAAGATTTGGTGAAAAATGAGTTATTGCTTGAGATTGATAATATAAACAAAGAAATTGAGAAGAGTAGATCTGTATAAAAAAAATACTGAATTCAGAGAAAAAAATTATTGTTATTTATAAGGTGGCCTATCTAAAGGGGGAACTTCTCATCATCTTATTTGTACATACGAATTTTAAGTTGTGAAATTAATCAATTTCACACGCTCCGGTGAGATGATGTCACCACTACTCCATTGAATGTGCTTTAATACACCCTCTGGGGCTACTTTTCCCATTATATTTATTGCTCCATTAATATCTGCATTTATCTCCACACCACAGCTATTGCACCTGTATAATCCCCTGTGTACTTTTCTTACAGTTCCACAGTTGAAACATGTCTGTGAGGTGTAGCTCTCATCTACAAACTCAATGTTAATTCCATAGAGCTTACATTTACTCCTCAGACTAGCCTTGAATTTACCATATGGGATCTGCTGAAATATCTGAGATACCTTCTTTCTCATTCTCAATCCTCTCTTCATATCCCCCCAATCACCCACCAGCAGATTACCAATTTTATTATCCACACAGTGTTTAACTGTGTGGTACACCATATGTGCAATGAAATTTCTGAAGACATTATATCGTTTGATTTGTAAAATTCCCATTTGTTTACCCCATTTGATCCCCTGTTTATCGTATGTGCTCTGTAATTTTGCTTTTCTCTTGTTCCACCAGCAATTGTATGATTTAACTCCTCG
>JAJRQD010000289.1 GCA_024280435.1 archaeon
CTATCAATTGAAAAATATAAAGGTTCATGATTTTACAGCTATTATCGATCAATTCATCACAATCACATACGAGATTTACAATCAAAATGTGTTGCTGTTAAGTATCAGACTACTCTGTTTTATTCTTGAATCAGTATCAAACTTAGATAAAAATGATATCATTTTCGATTTACTAGCCAATCCATTGATTTTTAGTAATATAGATATTAAATATCCAGAAAAAATACAAAGAATTATTAAAAGAATAAAGCAGAATTTTGTTGTGGATGGCAGTCTGCTCGCAAAATTATTTCATGGAGATATGAAATAAGTCAGTTGATTATTGATTACCCGGATAACTATGAGCAAATTCAGGATGTTATCAAGTTTATCAATAGAAGAAGACTATTGGAGTGATAAAATGATAGATAAATACAAAGCATGGTATGAGCTGATCAAGCTAGGAAATATAGGATCACTGAGAAAAGATATAAATGATTTTTTCAAAGGAAATATACTCAATATTATGGGAGAAGAGGGAGTATTCGACTATTTAGTAGAAGAAAGGGAGTTTGAAGAGATTAGCAAACAATTCAACTACACAGATACTGAATTTCTAAATGAATTATTATCAGTTCTAGTGAATGATGGCGTTATAGCAATGAAAAATAACAGATATATTGTCGATACAATTGAACATGAGAGAAAACTACCGAGTATATTCACTGAGGCAGTAATTGATATATGGAATATACATGCACAGTTCATCCCCAATAGATTAAGAGGAGATTTTATGGAATTCACCGGAGGGTTTAATCTTTTTAATTGGGATGATGCCCTTACCAATCGTATGTATGGTCAGATTAGAAAGAGTGCATTTGCATATTCAGGAGTTTTGAAAAAAAGTGGTAAATTTCTTGATGTTGGCTGTGGTACAGGGTATGGAACAGCTGCAATATGGAGCTATTACTATGAGAATGGAAAAATAAATGACAATGGTTCATGTATTGAGATAATAGGAATTGATAATGATAAACAATTATTGAATATTGCAATTGATGAATTCTCATCTATGGTTAAAAAACAATTGAAAGATAAACCAACAGAAAACATACTCAATAATTGTGTTCCAGAGTTTTTGGAAGGAAATGCAGAGCAGATACCATTTGATGATAATACCTTTGATTTTGTATATGCATCCCAAGTTCTGCACTGGACTGATGCAAAGCAGGCTATGACAGAAATGATGCGGGTTACAAAACCAGGTGGCATAATTTTTGGTACTCAGAACCTCTATCCAAATGCAAATCCATACAATGAACTTCACTTCAAAACAGTCAGAGGTGCAGGTGGTTTCTTCTCCAAGAATGATATGTATAGATGGGCAAAAGAGATTGGAGTAAAAAAAATAAAAAATGCCACTCCAATCACAGTATTCAAAATTATCAAATAAATTATCAGATAGTATGATCAGAGAGCAAGTGAGATCTGCCCTTCCATCTCATCAATTATGTAATCACCCTCCATCATCTCAATAATAGATGTGATCCTAGATACTATTTTTGCATTACGAGATTTTATTCCTATAAGATTGAGTACTTCTGATAATAGATCTTCAAACTGACAGGTAAGTATCTCGTTAAGAATTAATAAAATTGCATACTTCAGTTCCTCTTCTGGGATCTGATCAAAACCTCTTGGATCATCTTTATGGTCTAAAGCTATCCTAAGTGACTTTCCCTCATAATATTGAGGATAATGAAATTCATCATATACCTCAATAGATAGGAAATCTCTGAGCTGTCTATTTCTTTTGGGTTTCTTGAACACCTGAAGTAGTCTTGAAATTAAAAGATCACGATGAATTGGACCCTCAACTGAGATAATCTCTGCTTTTACCCTTGAGAAAAGTTCCTCATTGAATATATCCTCTTTGTCATACAGTACCTGTGGTTGATATACTTGATATTCAGATACGCCTGCAAGATTTAAATACTGTTTTCTGTATCTTGGATCTCTTTTCTGTGTTTTACTAAGTTTCTCAACCTCCCATATACTGCTTGTCAATAACTTACTAACATCATTAGTTTTTGCTTTGATTGGTTTAGTCATCTCATTCTCAAGAATATCTTCAATATAATCCCTAATCATAACAAGCTGTGTCTCTCGATCTCTGAACCAATCAAGAGACCAGAGATGATATACCTGCCAGCCAAGACTTATTAGAACGTTATTTCTTATTCGTACCCTATCTCTTGTAGTCTTGGATGATGCATAGCTACCCCCATCACACTCAATTGCAAGTATGTATCTAGATGGATCAGAAGGATTTACAACTGCAATATCAATCTTGTAACTTGCAGTACCAACTTTACGATCCACTTGATATCCAAAATTGGTGAGAGCATTGGCAACATCATCCTCAAATGGAAATTCAGTCTCAAGTGATAATTCATCATCAGATAAGGTCTCATTATTCTTGACAAATTTCATAAAACTCATCAGATGATTAAAGCCTATGCTTGAGATATTACTACAATCCACAAGGTCGGGATCGAACGAGCTGAATATCTTGGTATGATATCTTGCACGGGTGATTGCCACATTGAGCCTTCTCTCACCACCTACATGGTTCAATGGTCCAAAATTCTTGGTCATCTTACCTGTCTTGTCATTACCATATCCAAGGCTAAAGAATATGAAATCACGCTCATCCCCCTGCACATTCTCCAGATTTTTTATGAAAATAGGTTCCTTCATATTATCTTCTTTGCCAATCAGATCCAATACTTGTTTATCCTCTCGCATTCTTCGTTCAAGCTCCTGCTCAATTGCTTCTGCCTGTGCACTGCTAAATGTGATAATGCCTAGTGAGAAACGTCTATCCCCCTGATATGTATTGAAATGGTTAATAATAGCAGAAACTACCTCTTTAGCCTCTACCACATTCTTTCTTGTACCACCCCTATCATATAGACCATGACTTACATAGCGGAACTCATGTGCTGGTAGTAGATCCACATCATCTGACTGGGAATTAGCCAATTTTAAGGTATCTGGAAAGGTATTCAACTGATTATCATAATAATGAAAGTTTGAGAAAGTTATCAATCGTTCTTTCTTGGATCGGTAATGCCACTGCAATACAATTTCTGGTAATCCCACACCACTTAATTCATCTAGAATGCTCTCATAAGCATGTAGCTCACCACCATCATCATCATAGTCTGCAAAGCCTCCGAAGAAAGCAGTTGGAGGCATCTGTTTTTCATCTCCCACTATAATCACCTGTTTACCACGTAAAATAGTACCAATAGCCTCGTGAGGAGGTATCTGAGATGCCTCATCAAAAATAACAATGTCAAAGAACTGGAAAAAGGTATCTCCAGGCAAGTAATTGGCGATAGATAATGGAGACATTAACCAAGCTGGTTTCAACTGTACAAGATAATTTCGCGTCTCAGTGAATATCTGTCTCAATGGTTTAATTCTTGATTTCTTAGCCAATTCTTTCTCGAGTAATGAAATCTCAGAACTTTTAATAGAGGATAGAAAAGTATTACTCATGCTTTCATTTCTATTGGTGAATAATTGATCTAACAGCCTTATCAGGTTGAATTGTAAAGAGCTCTCATCAATTTCTCTGAATTCATTAACCAATTCATCAAGAACTTCAGTATCAGTACTATCCAGATCTAACTCAGATAAATGTTTATCAATTGATAATTGATAATATCTTCTATCAAAGATACGTTCCAATTTCAAAAATTGCCCTTTTCTTAATTTGCTTATTTTATGCAGAAAAT
Source organism: archaeon (assembly GCA_024280435.1). Lineage (GTDB taxonomy): Archaea > Asgardarchaeota > Heimdallarchaeia > Heimdallarchaeales > Kariarchaeaceae > JAJRQD01. The sequence goes on from JAJRQD010000289.1 coordinate 3,786, forward strand.
CAATACCTAAAGTATTATCGATATAATTTGATAGATAATTGAACTGATGCCAATCTCTTAGCTCATCCTCATGGTCTGCAAGATCGAATAAAAATACAAATTGTTCTCTGATATCAGATATGTATGTATCATCTCTGAATTCAATACCCAGTTCGATATCTCTCCTCAGATCTTTTATCGTCTGTTTAATCTGACTGAGTATATCAATACAATCAGAGACAAAATCATTGAAACGATTATATTCATTGAATTTCTCATGAAATACATCATATTTGAACCAGTGTAGTAAATCAAGTTTTGATCTTATCTGATTATCATCAATTGTAGAGAGCATTTGATTCATTTTCTTCCTACTTTTGTGATAACTTGGTTTAAAAACTCTCAATGCAGATTTATATGAATGGTTATATTTATGCGAAATACTATCAAGATCCAGATCGAATACTGAGAGATCAATCTCACCAAGTGAATGAAAGGCAAGTAAATCCTCCACCCGGAGAACTACCTGAAAATCACTTCTAATACCTCTATACAATTTATCCAGTCGTGATGTCATAGTTTGGAGTATATTTATCTTATCAAGTGTTCTTTCAGGATTAAAATTGAAATCATTGACCTCGAATTCAGCCCATGGATTATTAATTTTATCTTTTTGAAGATAAGATACAAATCTATTGAAATTGGCCAAGTTTTGATGTATCTCAAAAAGAGTTCTGACATCATAATCCTCCATATCCATTAGCCTTGCTTTAACCAATGGTACATCATTGTACTGCATATATTTCCCAATGAGGTGAAAAAGTGAGATCCCAATTTTGCCCTGTTCACTGTTTATATTAGCTGTGTATTCATTCAATTTCTCCTTAACCAACTGTAATTGTTCATAGAATGATGGTTCAAGGTGGGGTTTCTCAAATTTGATACCCAATGAATGTTTTATCTGTTCAAGTACACTGCGTTTATTTGCCTCATGAGAGTGTAATTCAAGACAGAAGTGGCCAAGACCAAGATTATCAAGACGTGATTTCACAACGTCAAGTGCAGCCATTTTCTGTGCCACAAATAATATCTTCTTACCCTTTGATAAACCCTCAGCAATTATATTAGTAATTGTCTGACTTTTTCCAGTACCGGGTGGCCCTTTGATTATCATAGATACTCCATTCATTGCATATTGAATTGCTCTTTCCTGACTGGAATCATTATCAAGTACAGAAAAATTCAGACTTGGATGACGAGTATCACCATAATCATCTGCACCTGGAATATTCTCTTGTGTGAACCTATTTCCTTCTGCAATTGATCTGATAATTGGATGATTATACATATGATGCTGATGCATACTCATATCCTTGTACAACCGGATGGATGAGAATGAAAATATTCCAATAAACATTCTCTGATGAACTTTCCATCCATTAAGTGAGGATATGAGATCAGATACCTCTTTGAGATACATTGTTAGCTGATACACGTCAATATAATCTGGAAGTTTTGGAAGTTTCACATTGAAATCCTTCTGTAAAAGGTTCATTATAAGCTCATTTGGTATAACCTCCTCATCAAATAACTGTAATCTGTAATTATCAAATACATTCTTTCTTGTCAGATTAATTGGAATGAAAAGCAGTGGTGAATAATTTGGTTCTTTCTGAGATTTATTCTCATACCATTCCAGTAGACCCAGAGATAGGTAGAGAACATTTATTCCTCTCTCCTCTCTGTCTTTTTTGGCTCGTTTGATATATATTCCAAGATAACGATTCAGCTCAGAATCCTCTTTCTTTGCAATAATCTCATTTGGTTTGATCTTATCAATACGTTGTTTGATTTTACGATCCAAAATATCAGTATACTGCTGAGGATCTGAATCTGGATGTGAGAATACATTTACAAATTTCATCTTCTTGTTCTTTACAAAAAGTAGATTGAACATATCCGGAAGGTTTGGATATACAAGTTCTATGGAGTTTCTTGCCCCAATATTAAGATATAATTGTTTATTTCTTCGTGTAAGATCAACTAGACGTGATTGCCACAGATTTACCTTTTTCGGGAATATTTTTGACTGTTTTTGCTTTCTTGTAATAGCTTATACCTCCGAATAACTAGTAAACGACTCCATTTGTTATTAAGATATACATTATGAATAATTATTGTGTATATTTTTAATAATTTTTTTGGTATTTGTGTGTTAAGCACATTATATATTGATTCATTTCTTTCTAAACATAGCTCAGAATTTGGTTCTCACAGAATTTTCAAACTTATAGGTTCAGTAGATACCTGTACTAGATTAATATTATCTGCAACTGGAGATTGATTGTAATTTAATGAACAGAATAAAAGTAGCCTAGTTATATTTATTTTTTAACATATTCAAAAATTATGTATCCTTATACAAGATGGACAATTGACCTACCCACTACTCCATCCGTTCTTTTTTCCATGTTTGATGGAAACAAGTGCTTTTGGGGCTACTTTTCTTCAGATATTGATTGCTACGTTGATATCTGCATTTACCTGTGTTCTGTAGTTGCTATACAGACCTCTGTTAGATCTTTTGATGATATGTACAGATCAATATATTATACAAATTAAGATATTATACCATTCAGTTGAATGAAGAGTTATATACCCCTGACTACATTCAACCATGTGGTTAAATGAATGCACAATTGGACTTGATTTTCAATTCACTTGCAGATAGTACCAGAAGGGATATTTTGAAACGCCTAGCTAAGCAAGAATTATCAGTATCAGAGGTGGCAGAAAAGTATGATATGACACTTGCAGCAGTTTCAAAGCATCTTAAGGTACTAGAAAGGTCAAAATTATTAACTAGAAGAAGAGATGGGAAAAAATATATTCTCAAAGCAGAGTTTGAACCTCTAAAAAAAGTTGATAATTGGATTGAATTCTATCGAGAATACTGGGAAAAGGTATTCAACAATATGGATGATTATTTAACTGAACTTCAAAAAGGAGCAAAAAACAATGAGTAAAGAACTATTAAAATTAAATGATACAACTGATGATCAGTTTGTTATGATAAGAGAATTCTCAGCACCAAAATCTTTGGTATTTGAGGTATTGACCAGAAGTGAGCATATTGTTAAGTGGAGTTGTCCAAAAAGTATGAAGGTCACTTTTAGTGAAACAGAACTCAAAGTAGGTGGTGCCTACAAATTTGGTATGAGATCAGTGTCAAATAAAGGAGCAGAGATGATCCTTGCAGGTGTATATAGAGAAATAGATGAACCGAACAAAATAGTTTACACACAGATTTATCAGATGCCAGATGGGAATAGCAGCCCTGAAACCCTGATAACCATCACACTTGATGAAGATAAAGGTATTACTCAGATGATATTCCACCACACAGGATTCATGTCCAAACAGGGTAGAGATAATGCCAGAATGGGTTGGGAAGAGGCATTTGATAAGATTGTGTCAATATTATCTAGTAATTAATTCTATTGCAGTAATAGCTAAACTGGCAATTTTGTCAACTGAAACCAAGATATTTACATATGGAAATTCGCGGAGAATATAATGTGATAAAAGATTGAATAAACTTGTACATTTCCCATGAAAAATTAAACTGAAAAAATAATTGAATAAAAATCTCAAAATAAGAATATATTGCAATATCATAGAAACAACATTTTACTATAAGTTAAAAATAAGTATGAGGATCCAATAGCATAATATTTTTTATAACTGCTGGTGAAAATTTGTAGTTACAAAATTATC
>JAJRQD010000290.1 GCA_024280435.1 archaeon
AAATTAATTATCAACTGATTAACAAATTTATTAAAAAATATTCGTTTAATTTATAAATTATAAAATCAAAATCTACCAAATACTATTATATGGCGCAATAACTGAAAATAAAAGTATATTATTTTTCATCATACATCTATAAAAAACCTTGTAGATTTATTGTTGTTTATTTCAAATATGAAGGCGAATGAAATGACTGAAGGATATGACACGTGATGAGGTATAATAATTCGTGAATATAAAATGTATATATTATTTACTACTGTGGAAAACAGATATATATTGGAACGATATAATGTATATCACAAACATGGTAGCGATAAACAGATCTGGAATAATAGGTTTGAAGGGGGAACTTTATATTCCACATGATATTCGTAAAAAACTAGAACTAAACCCCAATTCAAGAATTAAACTAGTAGTGGAGGATGGAAAATTACTGGTTGAGAAAATTGTAGTGGTAGATTTAAAATCTGATGAGTATAAAAAGTAGACCAATTATCATAGATTTTATTTCTTAAACATTCAAATGCCAATTTTATATGATAGATAAAACTATTTTAAATAATTATTTGTAAAGTTTCAGTAGCATTGTCGCTGAGCTTTATGTAATGCTTTAAAAAGCTATGATAGTATATAATATTATCTCTGACTACTATAAAATCTTGGGAATTGATAGAAATATCTCTCAGAAAGAATTGAAGAAAAAATACTATAAACTTGCTAGACAATATCATCCTGATGTTGCAGAAGATAAAAAAACAGCAGAAGATAAATTCAAGCGAATTACAGAGGCATACAATGCATTATCCTCTAGTAAAAAACGACAAAACTTGCGTGGTAATGTTGTTTATGGATTTAATTCCTCTCCTGCAAAAAAACAATTAATTATCGATAGATTAAATTCAAAGAAAGATTTTTCCATCAGCAGCTTTGCTTTTGATCTGAAAGTTAGCAATTCCAATTTATTAAAAATACTTGAGAAATTTATTATCATCTATAAGATCAATGGCTATATCAAGAACAATACATTTTGTTTCACCAGATAGATCACTCTAGAAACCAAATATACTTGTATCCTTATCAGTATGGTATTTCAAACCTATTATTGCAGTTGCCATATCTCCAAAATGACTGCCAAATTTCCATTCTTTATCTTTTATCTGTCTGATATATGCCATCTGATTTGAATGCACCATTGAATGAATCAATAATCTGTAAATAATATAACCAGGGCCTTTTTTACCATCAACCAATTCTAATTTATCATCATCAATCTCTGTAAGTTTGGATCTGATTGATTTCAATCCATCATCAATTACTGCCATCACCATATCAACTGTCAATGGATACTCAACGGGCATGCATGTCCATTTAACAGGTTCCCAGGGTTTAGTATCTGCCAGAAAATATTGTACCCATGCATAGCAATGAATTGCCAATTGTCCAATCGACATCTTATTATCAGCAGGTGAGAAATTAAGTACTTCCCCAGTTATTCCCTCCAGAGTAACTTTAATTCCATCCTCGATTGTATCTGTTAACTGTAGCAATTCATCACAATTATCTCTTTTCATCAATTGTATAGTAATAATAGTATATTATAATTGTATCTGTTCAAGAATTAATATCATTCTTTTTTCTTTACATACATCATCTCAAAATTGTTCAATTCCTCAATTATTGGTTTCAACTTCAATCCAATCTCTGATAAATGATATTCTACCCTTGGTGGGATCTCATCAAAGCTAGTACGCTCTACAAGGCCCACTCTGTGGAGATCTGCTAATCTATCGGATAAAGTCTTGGAATTTATCTTCAATTCCTTTTTGATGAAACTGTATCGACACGCAATTTTGGTCTTCTCATTCTGAATAAATAGGGCTATTAGCTTGAGCATATGTTTTTTACCAAAAAACTCGATTGTGTTTTCCACATTACATTTTAGATTCTCATCAGTCATATGTTTGAATAAATATCTTTCTTATTAAATATTTGCTATAAGTTTAAATAATAAATTAATATTAGTTATTGCTTTCTATACATTAATTTAGAGAATAAAATGTCAGTATGGTATCAGATACAGCATGATGAAAATTGTAATACCACCTGTGAATGAGAACATCCATATTAGAAATACTTTTTTACCAAATGTAGTATGTCTTGTCCTGTATTCTCCCCTGAAAACAGGCCCTGGATTTTCATTTGATTTTGCCTCGAACACATGTCTCAGAATGAAATATATTGATAGGGTGGCTGTGAATATATGAATTACCAGTATTGGTAGATAAATATAATTTTTTACTGTGTCAGGCCCTGGAAAAGGAGTTTCTCCACCCATCAGGAATCGGGTAACATACTGCACTAAAAATGCAGCTTGTAAAATCACTGCATAAATCATCAAAAATTTATGATTTTTATAATTTCCTTTTTTTGCCTGTATATATCCAGTCAGCACCAGTACTAATCCTGCAAGAATAGTAATGAAGCTTGTTGTGGCAAGTATAGGTATATTTTCTATCACAAATCATGATAATGTCAATTATTTATAATATATACGTTAAATGAGATTTATCAATAAATATCATTATTATCATTCATAACTCTTTTACTCATTATTATCAGCAATTTGGTCATCTCATGAGAATCTATAATACCTTTAGCTGCCAGTGCTTTTAATTCCTCATAAACGAATCTGTTATCTGATATACTGTCAAATATCATATTTGCTCTATCTTCTATTGGGAATTGAACCAATTGAAGAAATTTAGATATCATAGATCTGTAAATCTCATTATCAGTAAGTAAAGCAGCCTCTTGCTCTCGCTTTGCTGCCATCTCTCCAAAAGTCATGTCTCTAAACATCAAACTATATGCAATATTTAAACATAACGCGTATGTAATGTACATTTTTTATTTCTTTGAATTAATACATAAAAGTTATCAAAAATTAATCATTTAAAATGCTTCCACAATAAAAATTGAAAGAATTTAAATATTCATTATTAAAAGGATAATTGATGACCATAGATAATATCACATGTGTATACCATAATGAAAACGTTAAGGCCACTCATAAGTGTGAGAGATGTAAAGCTACTGTGTGTTTACTTCATATAGAGAGGGTTAAAACACGCAGGTATCACCAGGCAGATGAGATATATGAATTTTGTATTGATTGTGCAAATGAATCTAGGCAAATAAACGAGCGTCTACAGAACAAGTCTGCAGAGTTGATGAAGATGCTTGGAACTGCAAATTCAATGCAGAAATTTTTCTTTGTATTTTTTTTAGTATTCTTTTTGTTAATTAATTTTTCAGAAATTTAATTTTCCCATAATGGGACTTGACAGAAACTGATTGAAAATTAACCATTTCTCTTGTTACAAAATATTGCTATTTTGAATTACTATTTTGATAATTCTATTAGAGCCTTTTTAAGTTAATTAACCCAGTATAATTGGCTCCAAATCATTATTATAACTGATTTTCAGCAATACTCTCAATTTGATAAATATAATTTATCTGTGAATTATTGGAGTATGTGGCACAACTATGTTATTTTCAGCAACAGTACGATTCTCCATATTACTTTCGGAGACCTCTCTCTAGAATACAAATCTTTTATTGATAATAACTATAAATAGGATGAATATGCATTCAGAACATAATTGTCCAAACTGTGAATATATTCTGGATATTTATTTCAGAGATGATATCGTTCATGTTTGGACTAAAAAAATATATGGAGAAACCATTCATCACAAACTGGCATATCATCCAAAGATATATGTAACAGAGGATTTTGTTGATCCTAAAACAGATGAAACACAGTATCTATCCACTCCTGCATATCCAAGAGATTTGAAAGAGATTGCCAAAATAGTATATTCACATCCAGAAGTCATTTCTGTGAATTTTGTGAGAAAATACAGATCATCGCATCATGATAGATTATCAATGGTACTCGAGGTTGAATTGTATTCATACTCCGTTTTTGAACAGGTAATTGATGATTTCAAGAGTAGACGTATCAATATGTATAATATTGATATTAATCCAAGACAACATTTCTTTATTGACAATAATATTAGGCCAATGACTGCAATACATATCTACACAAAGAAACGTGGTATGATAAAAAAATATGATGAGAACCGTTTTTATAATGACTATGATATTCCTGCTGATGCAGTGGAATTACTTAGAATTACTAGACATGATAATCTTGACACACTTGATTATTTCATACCACCGATGAAAATCATAGAGATCAGGGTTAATAGTACACAATCCAATTTCACTGCATTATCAGATAGAATTGACAGTATTGAACTAACAATATCCATGTATGTAGATAATCAGATAGATAAAAGGGGTTCTATCCTATTAGAAGGGGTAGAGCTAAAAATACTGAGATCATTCATTGAGATATTTCAAACAGAGGATCCTGATTTCATACTAGTTCCAAATGGGGATAAATTCATATTGAATTATATGGCCCATCGTGCAAAGGTGAATTATATAGAATTGATTATTGGAAGACTTGATATTCCCCTTTACAGCTACAATAAACGGAAAGGTCAGTCATATATGACCTATGGTAGTATAGTTCACCGAGCACCTGTGGTGTATATTCCAGGTAGAATACACATCGATATTATGAATTCATTTTTCTTCAATGACAGTGGATTTGAAGGGCTGATAGAGCTGTCAAGAATGAGTGGCATACCACTTATCAGAGTATCAAGAGCATCAATTGGGACTGTTCTAACAGGTGTAGAGATGCAGATAAATTCTATGACTATTCCCTCCACATTATTGCCACCAAATAAGGCAAAAGGTGAAAGATTCAAAAATGCAGAACAATTACTGATTGCAGATAATGGAGGTTTGATCTATAATGCAAAACCAGGAATATACACCAAAGTATGGACAATTGATTATACCAGCCTCTATCCATTCATAATGCTTAATCATAATATATCATCTGAAACAGTACTGTGCGAACATGAGGAATGTAGAGTACCAGTAAGCTCAATCAATGATTTTGATCCATACTATGATTCTGACAAAAAAAAAATAGCTAAACGATGTTATCAGTTTGATAATATTGTTCCGGAGGTGAATTACCATATCTGTACCCACAGAATTGGAGTAGTTACACGTACTATGTCTTATATCCTGCGAAAGCGAATAAAACTCAAAAGATTGAAAAACACTACAGTCCGTTTCAATCGTCTGGACTCTGCGATGAAGTGGATCCTAGTTTCCTGTTTCGGCTATCTTGGCTTTAAAAATGCAAGATGGGGTGCTATTGAAGCACATCAATCAGTTACAGCATATGCTAGAAGATATCTTTTGCAAGCAAAGTTAATCGCCAATGAATTTGGATACAGATTACTTGGAGGTATCACAGATAGTTTATTCTTACAGGCAACAAAGCCTGAATTTGATAAACAATCACATATGAACAGACTTATTGAGGCTATATCAACAAGAACAGGCATTCCAATGGATTTTGAGGGAAAATTCAAATGGGTGGTATTTGCAAATATCAAGAAATACACCAATATATCTGCTTTGAATCGTTATTATGGATATTTCTATCATGGAGAATTCAAGCTCAGAGGGATCAGACACAGACAGCGTAGAGTAACAAAACTTGAGAGAGAATTCCAGGAGAGAATATTGGATGTGTTCAGAGATGCAGATACTCTTGATATATTTGAGAAACTAATACCAAAGGCAGAGAAGATACTTATAGAATGGCAGAAAAGATTAATAGACAGAAAAATAGATGCAAGAGATCTTGTGATCAAATTAAAAACTGGGAAGGGTTCTGGAAACTACAAATCAAAAAATACACATCAGGCATTAGTTGCAGAGCTATACAGTAATAATGGCAAACCTGTTAGTGCAGGTGAGAATATGTATTTCATTGTAAAAAATGATAAGGGCAGTGATAGAGTAACAATTGGGCCTGAGGTGGATAAAAATTCAGAGTACGATGCAAGATGGTACTGTAAAATGCTACAAGATGCATTTTTAGAGATATGCGAGACACCACAGAGACAATTCTTTGGCAAAATACTGTATGATGGCAAGCCAAAACAATCTGAACTTGAGGAATTTGGATTTGATTACTCAAAATTCGACAAAGATAAGAAAAATAGATTGATTAAAAGGAAAAATACAATTAGTGAAAAAATAAGCCTTGATGCATTTTTTTAGCATATAATAGGCAAGTCCAACTAAATTTTGATAAGAGAGAATAGTGGAATTCGTGTATTAGATATCAATCTTAACAGCATTACAGTAGTATCCTAATTAAATATAATTAGAATATAATAGGTAA
>JAJRQD010000017.1 GCA_024280435.1 archaeon
AGTGCAATCACCAACTGGTTGAAGAGAATACAGAAGCATACTCCAATTGTAGAGAGATGGACTGCAATGGACTTCAGAAAACGTGCACTACTGCAACAATATTGGATCACCAGAGATCTGACAGCAGTTGCAAAATTTGGGGGGTATAGAAGACCTGAATCTGCACTTAGATTAATTGCTGAGACACTGGAGGATCAAGGTGTTGATTCTATTGAGAAACTGACCAGTATTTCGGAATTTGACAGATCTCAAAAGATGAAAACTGCATCTGTTTCGGATCTTGATAATCTAACGGTTACAATTGAGCTTGAACAACAGGATTTGGACTTTATCTCAAGAACTGGACAAACACCTACTCAGTTAATAAGATCATTACTCAGATATGGAGGAGGTGGTGTCAAAGCTGCACCTAGTTCAGCTCCTGCAAAACCAAGTGCTGGACCATCAAGTGGTCCAAGTTCGGGTCCAAAAGCCGGAGGGGCGGTTGGAATGCCCAAAGCTGGAGGTCCTGCAAAAGTTGGAATGCCAACAGCAGGTGGAGGACCTAATCTCAGCAAACCTTCGGGAGGAGGACCCAATCTATCATCTGTACCTCCATCGAAAGGACCCAATCTATCATCTGCACCTCCATCAAAAGGACCCAATCTATCATCAGGCCCACCATCAAAAGGACCTGATCTACTTTCAAAGAGTCCGGGTGGACCAAGTGGGCCATCTGCACCTAAAGGCCCTGGTGGACCGGGAGCACCCGGTGGGGGATTATCCGGACAGATCTCAGCAGGACTTGCGGGATTGAAAAAAGCACCTGCACAGGGTAAACCTGCACCAAAAGCCGCTCCTGCACAGACACAGATGGGAGAATTGCAGGCATTACTGGCAAAAAGAAGAGCTAAAGCAGATGCAGGACAGGCAGCCGAGGAGAATAAAACTGAATTGAACCGCCCAGCTGCATTGAATGCAAGAGTTGTGGATATCAGCAAACCAAAGAAAAAAGATGATGATAAAAAAGAGGATGATATTCCAGATCTACCAGACTTTGATTTGTAATTACTCAAACAAATCGGGATATTCTTATTCAAACAGTATAGTTATGCAAGCAAAACTGTGGATTAACAGAACCATGTTATTACTTGTACATACAAATAAGATGATACATTAGTATGTTAGTAGATAATACTTCAAACAATTTTGTGGGTAATATTTAGCCTATTATGTCTACCAGGCTACTGCTTGCCCATCTGCACGTGCATCAGAACCAGCTGTCAATGCACCTGATTCATTATCACGCATAATTATCTGGCCCCTTCCAAATATCATTCTTGATAGACCAGACCTTGGCATTACCTGATGCCCTCTCATTGATAACTCACTCATAACACTTACTGGAATACCCTCTTCAAGAGCAACTGCACCATTACTGAAACCATCTGTGATACAGAACCTTGGATGATCAAGAGCTTGTTGAGGGTTCATATCGAAATTGACCAGATCAGAGATTACCTGTACATGCCCCTGTGGTTGCATGAAGCCACCCATTACACCAAAACTAGCATACAGCTGATTTTCTTTTGTAGCCATTGATGGAATAATAGTATGATAAGGTCTTTTGTTTGGTGCAAGAGCATTTGGATGATCTGGGTCAAGTGTGAAGTTTAAACCACGGTTTTGCAGAGAGAAACCCCCATCTTTTGGTACCAACCCAGTTCCAATGCCCATATAATTTGAATTGATAAATGAGCATGCATTTCCATCACCGTCTACAACTGATAGATAAACAGTTCCAGAAGATGCTGTGGGACTTCCTCTCTCCACATCAATCACTGCTTTTCTTGGATCAAGTAATTTAGCCCTCTCCCTGGAGTATTCCTTTGATAGTAATTCATCAATTGGTACATCAACAACACTTGGATCTGCAACATACCATCTAGTATCTGCAAATGCAATTCTCATTGCTTCAATCAATGTATGGTAATAATCTGTGGAAAGAGGATCCATCTCTGCAAGATTGAATTCCTCAAGAATATTCAGTGCCAATAAGGCGGTTATTCCCTGACCATTAGGTGGGATCTCATACACATCAACTCCCTGATAGTTAACTGAAATTGGTTTATCAAAGGTAGTCTTATGATTCTTCAGATCATCAAGAGTCATCACACCACCAAATGATGATAATAATTCCACTATACTATCTGCAATTCTACCCTCATAGAATCCAGCTTTGCCATGTTCTGCCACCATTTCAAATGTATTAGCAAGAGTAGGAATTCTCATCATCTCACCTGCATTGGGACCTCTTCCATCAATAAGCATCTCTTTTCCATAAGGCCCTTTTAATAGTATAGCGGCACTTCTCTGCCAACTTCTTGCAGTGAGTAAACTTACAGGAAAACCATCCCTGGCAAGTTCGATTGCAGGTTGTAGTATCTCAGACATCTCCATCGTACCATGTTTCTCGATAGTATCCACCCATCCAGCTGCGGCTCCGGGAACTGTGACTGCATGTGGATGATAATTTGGAATCTTATCCATTCCGTCCTCTTTTATCTTATCCAAGGTCAATGCAGCAGGTGCTCTTCCAGAACCATTCACACCAGACACTTTTTTCTTATGGTTATCAAAATATAGTGCAAAGCAATCACCTCCAATACCTGTTGAGGTTGGCTCTGTCACATTGAGTGCAGCTGCCGTGGCAACTGCTGCATCTGCTGCATTTCCACCTTTTTGCAGTATTCTCATTCCTGCTTCTGCTGCAAGCGGTTGGGAAGTACTCACAATACCTCTCCTACCATATACCGGAGATCTTCTTGAGTTAAATTTCATAATATACTGAAATATCATCATTATTCAATTGTTTCGTTCTAGGTAAAAGTCTTAAGAGAATATTTATTTATTAGATACTTGTAGCAGATTTTGGCCTTGGAATAACATAACGGTATGCTTTGGAATCAGGAGTCCTCAAAATTCTTACCACATCACCAGGCTTTGCATTAATTGCCACTACACCATGATCATCCTCATATATTCTTGGTAACTGTGTGATCTTGGCATTGAATTCATTCAGTATATCTTTGATCTCTTTCTTTGTCATCAACTGATGTTCTGGAACAAGATCATGTTCAAAGATATTGAATATTGGATGATTCTTCTTCAACAAACGTATATTCTCATTCTCTGCCTCCCTATCGGCAGTATATGTGAACCTCTTGATTGCAATTATCCAACCCTCTTGCACATTCAGTGTTCTCATCTGATCTGCAAATTCTCTTATTGTGGCAACTCTAACTACCTCTTCCAATGGAATAAGTGCAAGTATATTTTCACCCTCTTTATTCTCAGAGTAAAGATAGGTTCCCAGATTGTCAGAACCGGTTTCAATTCTTATGAATTCCTTATCCTTCCTCTCTTTCTTCTCATATCCAACATGTGATAGCATATCACCAATACCCCATAATAAACGATCTATCAACTCATTATCCTGCTCTATATTTGCAGCCATTGTATAACTTTTTAGTGAGATAAGATGAAAATTAAGTGCTTGACCCTCTTTCTTTGCAGAAGGTGTGAATTTATCATTACAGATCAATGTCATATTGATTGTATCATCAGAATTAGCATATGCATTTGCATAATCCCGGATCTGACCGACTCCTATGCTTGACATCTCAATTGTACGCACAATAGCAATCAGATCATTTGAAGAGGTGAAACCTTTGAGATCCAGTGTTTCATAATTTGCATAGCTTGTTTTCTCTGCTTTGATAATTTCAGGTTCATTCTTTTGCAATATGGTTTTTGCCAACTCTACCAACGGTGTGGAATCTTTAAAAATGGCATCATCCTCAATACTGACCTCTTCTTTCTTAACAGTTGCCAACTTTCGCTTTCTCTTTTTCTTACCACCAGATACCTTCACATCAGATAATGATTTTACAATACTTATGTCATGTGATTTTAGTTCTTTTTTACCAGCTGAAGTAGTTCCTTCCCCAGCAACAAGGAAAAATTTAATCTGCTGCTTCTTCTTTCTCTCAACCAGATTCCTGATATCTTGAATATATGCTCTGCGATGTCCAAAAAACCATACAATACCGGCTAATTTAGCCTCCTCATTTAATACTTTGATTTCTAGAAAATCTGCTTTCTCACCATTTTTTAACTCAAAATTCAATCTACCGGTGCTTATCTCGAAAAGAGCGTATATCTTATCGCTATGCTCTTCTGCTATCTGAATTAGAGGATTCGTACTCATAATATTATTTTTCTCCTTCGCGATGGAAAAAATCCTTAATTTTTAAGTATAAAATATTATTTATTAAAAGTAATGTTATAATACAGACGATTTAATCTCATCGATTTTATATTTTATTCCAATCATTTTTTTACACCTAGTTTAATAAACTATTTTCAGTTTTTATTTTTTTTGAGCAAATATTTTAATACTAATTTTCTTATGCAGTTATGTGGTTGAAAAGAAACTCATTTCAGATGAAATAGAAGATGTGGCTGATGAATTGAAATATGGTCATCCAGAAACTAGAAAAGCTGCTGCAATCAAACTTGGTAGAATTAGAGATACAGAAGTGATTCCACATCTGATAGAAGCGATGCTAAAAGATGAATACATGTTTACAAGAGTATCAGCAATACAGAGCCTATCATGGATTGCAGATCCAATTATTGTGGAACCTCTGATCGAGGTAATCAAGAATGATAAAGAAGAACTGGTAAGAAAAACTGCCATCTCCACATTATCCGGATTAAAAGATCCAAAAGCACTTGATATTCTGATGAGAATAGTGAATGATAGTAATGAAAGTGATGAATTGAGAAATTTAGCATCAATTGCAATTGAGAAGATCAATGGAACGACTTTATAATGTATCTACAAATCCTTTAAGTGAATTTTCCAATCTTGCACCAATTATCTCAACACATCTAGCAGCCACATATGATGCGATTCTACCAGTTCTCTCAAGAGAATAACCTTTTGCCAATCCATACAATATTCCAGATGCATATATATCACCTGCACCTGTCGTATCGACTGCTTTCACCTCAAATGCATCGATTTTAATTATCTCACCATCATTGAAGATATAGGATCCATTCTCTCCATCCTTAACAACTCCCGAGTTGATATATTCCATCATTACTCTTAGTATGTCATCCATTGTTTCCTTTTCTGTGAACATTTTTGCCTCCTCATAATTTGCAAGTACAAAATCCACATCCTCTTTGATCATTCTGATGAAATCATTCTTGGAACGGGATACTGCAAAAGGATCTGCCACATCAAATATTATCCTGGTATCATTATTTTTTGCAACTTTAATTGCCCGATCAAGTGCCTCTTTCTGTTCATCTGTATCCCACATATAACCGGTGAAGTACAGATATTTTGATTTCGCAATCTTTTCCTCATCAATATCTTTAACTGAGTACTGTTGACATGCACCAAGATATGTATTCTGTGTACGCTCTGCATCATCTGAGATCAGAATTATAGATGAACCAGTTGGTAGTGAGTTTACTTTTAGATCTGTCTCACATCCCATATTCAGCATACCTTTGTCAAATTGTTTTCCAAATTCATCATCTGCAATGCTACCACTGTATATTGTCTTCAGACCAAAATCAGTGGCTGCAATTATAGTGTTGGCACAGGAGCCACCAGGAGCTACTTTAATATCAGAAATATAGGATAATATTTCCTGTCTGCGATCATAATCAATTAAATGCATAGTTCCCTTATTCAGAGATAATTTATCCAGTACATCATCTGAAACGATAGCAAGTAGATCTATCAGAGGATTGCCTATCCCATAAACATCATATTCTTTCATAAAAACATTATTCTCAAATCATTTTATATATATCTTTAATTGGTACTACATTCAATCATTTTATTTTCATAATATGCAATAATCAATCATAAAGTAATAGAGAGATTGATATTCTACCAGACAAAGGTTGTATTAGGGAAAAAATTTGGCAGGCCAATTTATATTCACCGGTTTATTCTGGAAAAATAATCAACCATATATTACTTATTGCAGAATAGATGATACTAGATTAGAGGAAAAATCACTAAAGGTCGGGGACAAGTTCAATATCAGATTCAGAGCAGGTAAATACTGTATTGGTACTGAGATTGATAGAGCACTATGGATATCCTGTGCTGAGAACAAGCTTAGACTGGGTAAGGATAAAAAAACAGCGCTGTTAGAAAGTTCTAAACAATGTGATGATTGTTTGAATAATAATTTCTTCACCTGCAGGATGACTTGCACAGGTATGTTCTGCAAGCCTTCCTCTCCAAAGGCCAAACTGATATGTAAACCCCCAAATACAAATGTGTACCTCACAAGTGTTGCAGGGATTAAAAAAGTAGGTGTTTCATTATCATTACCAAGAAGATGGATAGAGCAGGGCTCTGATCTTGCGGTCAAAGTTGCAGAGGCACCAGGGCTTGAGGCAAGAAGAATTGAACAGAGAATCGCAGAGGAGCTTTCACTTAAATTACAGGTCAGAAATAATCATAAGATAAAAAACCTAGCTAGCAAGAATATAGAACAGGAGAGATCTTCATTGATGGAATTGGTGAGCAAATCCATGAAAATAATAGATGATAATCTAGCAGAAACTGGAAAAAGAATTGAAAAACCAGAGATACTTGAATTCTCAGAAAGTTATGGGGAGAATTTGAATGGACTGAATATTCTGGAGAAAAAAATAGAATTGAATGGAGAATTTGGTGGTGAGATTGTGGCTATCAAGGGCTCAATCCTTGTTGTTAAACAGGAAACATACTATTATGCGATTGATCTTAAAAAGTTGATTTCCAATACTTTTGAATTTATAGAGCATGATGCTAGAATGGATACACAAACAGCTTTAGATGAATGGTTTTAAGATAGATCGATACCAAATTTAAAAAAGATTGATTTGTGAGATGTTTTAGATGGATTATTCAGTAGCGCGTACAACTCCGATGATGAAGCAGTGGTATGCCATTAAAGAGCAGTTGAAGAATGATACACCAGAGGGTATGGAAACACCAATAGTTTTCTGCAGAGTCGGAGATTTCTATGAGCTATTCTATGATGATGCCATAAGAGCATCTAAAATACTGGATATTCAGCTGACAAAAAGGAAAATATCAGATACTACATATCCCATGGCAGGAGTTCCTGTAAGATCTCTAGAGGGATATGTTGCAAGATTAGTCAACAATGGACACAGAGTGGCAATTATAGATCAGATGGAGGATGCCAAAAAGGCCAAAGGAACGATTACTAGGGAATTGACACGGATAGTGACCAAGGGTACTGTGACCGAGGATACTATGCTCACAGCGGGAAAAAATAATTATATCGCATCAATAATTGATATACCCAAAAGAAAAAGTATAGCTCTTGCTGTATGTGATCTATCAACTGGCGATTTCAGAGCTGATGAGTTCAGAGATAATAACAAACTACTCAGAGCATTTATTAAATATGCACCTGTTGAGATATTGTATCCTGAGACGTTGTCTGTGAGAGGAAGAGTATACGGTATACCAATCGAAAGAGATGAGGTACTCACACCAATCAATCCATTCTGGTTTGACAAATCACTTGCAAATGATGTACTTAGAAAACATTTCAAGGTGAAAACTATGAAGGGGTTTGGATTTGAGGATGACTCTCCTGCTTTGATTGCAGCTGCCTCTATTCTCAAGTACATGACTGAAACACAGTTCACCAAATTCCCACACATTAATAAATTAAAAACATTTGATATTGAGAGTACTATGACACTTGATGCCACTGCAATAAAAAGCCTGGAATTATTCACAAATACACAGGATAATAGTAGTTATGCAAGTTTATATGAATTGATGAATGAAACAGTCACACCGATGGGTGCAAGAGCATTGAGACATTGGATTGCCAATCCACTGGCAGATCGAGAGAAGATCAATGAGAGGATAACTGCTGTATCATATCTTATAGATGATGAGGATATGCAGAATACAATCAGATCTACACTCAACACTGTTGGAGATATAGAGAGATTGATCACCAGAATATCTATGGGAAGTGCCAAGGCAACCGAGTTGATCAAGCTGGCAAATTCACTTGAATCGCTACCAGAATTGCTTGAATTACTGAATATGAGAAAAGATAGCTTTCCAGAGGGCCTAATCGATTCAATAGATATATGTGAGGATCTGGTGTATTTGATCAGAAATGCAATCAATGATGAGCCAACTGGAAATATCGGAGAGGGAAAGACTATCAGAGCATCGTTCAATGAAGAGCTGGGCAGATTGCTCTCGGTTATAAATGAGGGCTTGGATTGGATTGATAGATATATTGCACAGGAAAAGCAGAAATATGGTATTAATATTAAAATCAAACAGAACAATGTGATGGGATATTATATTGATATTTCCAAGAGAGAGGTATCCAAAGTACCAGATAACTACATAAAAAAGCAGGTGATGGTGAATACGAGTCGATACATCACAGCGGAATTGAAAAATTGGGAGAAAGATGTACTGGAGGCAGAGATCAAAATACTTGATCTAGAGACCAGAATATACAGAAATGTACTTGAACAGTTATCGAAATATGCACCTAATTTACAGACGACATCCAATGCAATCTCAGTGATTGATTGTCTCAGCTCATATGCATATCTATCTGAGACAAGGGGCTACAATAGGCCTGAAATACTCGAAGACAGATCATTTGAGATTATAGGCGGTAGACATCCAGTGATTGAATCCATTGCAGATGATCAGATATACGTACCAAATGATATCAGCATGGATTATGATAATACTAGATTGTTAATAATCACAGGCCCAAATTTTTCGGGTAAGTCCTCTCTGCTAAGAATGACTGCATTGATCACAATCATGGCACAGACTGGTTGTTTTGTACCTGCAAAGTCTTTGAGTATGGGAATTGTTGACAGAATTTTCACAAGAATAGGTGCGAGTGATAATCTGGTGGCAGGACAGTCCACATTCATGCTGGAAATGGTAGATGCAGCAAATCTCGTCAATAACTCAACCAGCAGATCACTGATTATTGCAGATGAGCTTGGAAGAGGTACCTCAACTTATGATGGACTGGCAATTGCTTGGAGCATTGCAGAGTATCTTCATAATAGCCCAGAATCCCCGAAAACTATGATTGCATCACATTATCATCAATTATCAGAACTTGAGGGATTGTTGGATGCATGTAAAAATTATCATTTCTCCATCAGATTTAAAGATGGAAAACCAGTATTCAATCATAAACTGGTAAGAGGTTCCTCAGACAAGAGCTTTGGTGTCGAGGTGGCAAAGCTTGCAGGACTACCTGATGATCTGATCAAAAGAGCAAGACAGATACTCGAGATACTAGAAAGCAAGGCAGCAGATGTGAATCCAGAGGGGATTTCTAGCAAGAAACTTGTAGATCTGGTAATTGAGGCAGATGGTAAGGTGCCACTAAGCAACTGGTTTGATGATGAAGAAAAGATAGTTGAGATAAAAGAAAGAGATCATATTATTGTGGAGAATATGCGTATCCTTGATCCAAACAAGATGACACCACTAGATGCACTACAATTACTGATAAAATTCAAGGAGATGTTATAAAATAGCAATAATTAAATTACCTGCACATATAATCTCAAGAATATCCGCAGGAGAGGTTGTTGATAGACCAACTAATATAGTGAAAGAGCTGATAGAGAATGCGATTGATGCAGAGGCAACAAAAATCAGCATATTGATAGATAATGGAGGCATAGATCTGATCAAGTTAACTGATAATGGTAATGGTATTGCAAAAGATGATTTACAGCTTGCATTTCAACTACATACCACCTCTAAGATAATTGATGAGAATATAATGAATGTATCCACTCTGGGCTTCAGAGGTGAGGCTCTTGCATCTATTGCAGCTGTATGTCGAGTGGATTGCAGATCTAAAAGAGATGGAGATGAGATTGGCAATAGATTGATTATAGAGGGTGGAAATGAGATATCATTTGAGGAGTATAACTGTAATAATGGAACTGTAATCAGTATATCCGGTATATTCTTCAATACACCTGCAAGAAGGAAATTTCTGAAAAAACCAAGTACTGAGAGAAAACGAATTTTGAGTATTGTCACATCCTACATGTTGATGTATCCCCATATTAATTTCAAATTAGAGGAGCGGGTAGATAAACAGGTGAGGAAAAGACTTGAATCACCCTCTAGAAAAGGAATAATGTCTGCAATTTTTGATGTGCTTGGTCCAGATATTGCAAATGATATTTTACCAATAAATGGTAAGCTTGGGGATTGGAAGATCAGTGGTCATATATCAAAGCCACAGCTTGTGCGAAGAGATAGGAATTTACAATTCATATGTGTCAATGGAAGACCTGTTAATCACAAAGAATTGCAAGAATCAATTGAAAAAGCATATGGATCACAATTGATGAAAAGCAGTTATCCTGTGATTATACTGAACATATCAGGTCCAATCAATGGTATTGACTTCAATATACATCCACAGAAATCAGAGATCAGATTCAAAACAGATGATAATATAGTATATGAGGTTCATAAATTGGTTGATCAAACACTCAACAAGACTTGGGAACTACCAAAGCTTCATACTAGAAAATTGAATAAAATTAGTAGTGAGAAACAGAGTACAGATAGTGAGATCACAAAGAAAAGAGTACTCCAAACCAGTCTTGATGAGAGTATTGAACCATTTGAGAGAATAGATGATACGATAAAGCAAGAGAAGACTAGACAGTTCAATCAGATGCTTTCAGACAGAGATACTGCGGTTGTAGCAGGTAAGAAAGTACTTGGTCATATTATGAAAAAATTTGCAATCATAGATGCAGGTGAGGAATTATGGTTGATGGATATACATGCAAGTGACGAGAGAGTTAAATTTGAGCTGTATGAGAAGAGAAAAAATAAACAGGTTATAGCACAACAATTTATGGAAGCAATAGAGGCAGAAATGGTACCAATGGAGAAACAACTGATACTGGATCATAGAGATCAACTTGATAAATTTGGTATGAAGATAGTTGATGGTGCAGGCAATAAAGTACTAATTTACAGTGCACCAATATTCTATGATAGAAAGATAACAAATGAGAGTGTATTGGATCTGCTTCACGGATTTTTTGAAGTACTGGATCAGGATGAGGATCAGATTGTAGAGACGGTATTTGATAGAATTGAGTATAAATTGGTGGCGAAACTTGCATGTCATGGCTCTATAAGATCTGGATACCATGTATCAGTTGATAAAATAGCAAAAGTGCTTGATAATCTGCTGAAATGCAAGAACCCATGGACATGTGCTCATGGAAGGCCAACTATTCTACGCTTGAATCATTCTGATCTTGAGAATTGG
>JAJRQD010000291.1 GCA_024280435.1 archaeon
ACTATACAGATGATTGAATTTGATTTTCCATCAAATACAGTAAGATCTGGAAGTAGTCCTAATATCTCACTAAAATATCACACACTAAACACTACCCGTACAAATTTCTATACCATTGCCGGTGGAAATGATAACTTATTCTATCTTCAAATTGATACTGCATTATCCGGAAATTCAATCAGAACTGAGATACCCTTGACTCATGAGACACCCGATACTGGTAATTTACTTGTGAGACTTGAATTTATTACTCATCGTATCAGTGTGATATTTTAAAATCACAAAAATAATAAAACAAATTGATAATACTTGTAATATTCCTCAACAGAATGAATAAACTTCATATAGATCAACCATATGTACTTATTATACTCTGATTGAGAAAATAAAATAAAAGAGGATTTAAAATATGGTATCTGAAGTAATAATGTATCAATCTATGTTCATCCTGGGCATCTTGATGTTTGGGTTCTTTGCTGTCACATTTGCTGATTATGGTGATCTTGCAGATGAAACAACACTATTAAGTAATTTACAGCAGGTAGTGGATGAGATAGGTGGTGAGATAGTTGATCTAGTCAGTAGAGGACGCTCGTTGATGACAGGGTCCGCGGGTGATTCGTTGAGAGTTACGATTGATTTACAACTAGAATCTTCGTTCAGTGATACCGCATATTCTATTTCTGTTGGTAATCACAGCAATGGATTTGCATATGTATATGCGATGGCAAATAAAAAAATAATTGCTAATTACACACTTGGAATAATTGAGGGTACCGGGATTGGAGAAATTAATTTTTCAGGAAATATCATTTCAGATAGTGGAAATTCTCAAATTATCTATACTTGGAATGCTCTGACCAATATAGAACAAATTATATTTGTATAATTTAAGTTTGTTTCAAATAAGTTTACAAATAAAATCTTAATAAGTTTGATACATCAAAGTAATTAATGTATTTAATGGGCCATATTGCCTCTTCATTGCTGATAGCAATTATAATTGAGAAAATATTTGAATTGGAAATAAATAAATTATATATTGGATTTGCTAGTATGTTTCCAGATATGATTGACAAGTCAATTGGTTCATTTATATTTAATAATGGCAGATGGTTTGGACATTCACTGCTCTTTTTGGTTTCTATACTGATTATTTTGTTAATATTGAATAAAGTGTTGTCAGAAACAAATAAAGATAAATTGCAGTTGAATACCCAAAATGCATATACTTTCTTTATTGGTACAATAATTCATCTGATTGGAGATTGGATCAATAAGGAAGTGGTATTCTGGCCGTTATTTGGAGACTTTCCACCCGGTAGTCTGAATGCATTTTTATTCGGATTTCAAGATACTTTCACAACAGTTACTGAAATTATTGGAACAATAACAATAATCCTCATAGGCTATTCAGAGAATTGGGGTAGAAATACATGGATAAAATATATATTATTGTATGTATCCTATATAACTAGTTTTACAGTATTGTATTATTTACTTGTGATCAATGTGTAATTGAATAAACAAAAGAATAAACACAATTTGGAGACAATACAAATATTTACTTATAAAAATGTGATTTTCAGTCAAAAATGATTATATACCTCAAAGTATTACACTTGATATAGATTTATTGGAGAAAAATATATGTCACATCTTGAACCTGACGCTACTGATTTTGATAACATGCCTATTTTGGAGGAGACATACCCTCTCATCCCGCCTTTCGCATATGCGGCGATTCTCACTGATCCAAAATCACAACGTACTCGATACGAAGTTACTGAGACACCTCTGAATAATCATGAATCCATGGTTTTCAAATTTATAAAAGATATTCTTGTGGAAGAATTGAATGTAAATTTTGAAATACTATCTGATGAGGGTAAATCTGCTGAATATTTGAAAAGGCAGGTAAATGAGATCATGGTGACATATCGATTAAAACTTGATCCACAAGCATATGATAAGGTATTATATTATATTGAACGAGATCTGATTGGTTATGGAATAATCGAACCATTGATGAAGGATGGTCTGATTGAGGATATCAGCTGTGATGGTGTTAATAAGCCAATATATGTATGGCATCGTAATTTTGAAAGTATTCCCTCAAATGTTAGATTTGCAAAAGAGGAAGATCTTGATTCTTTTGTAATCAAATTAGCACAGAGATCTGGTAGACATATATCAATCTCAAAACCATTACTCGATGCTGCACTACCAGATGGCTCCCGTCTTCAAATATCATATGGAAGAGAGGTCACGCAATTTGGTTCAACATTCACTATGCGTAGGTTCAGATCAGACCCATTGACTATTACTGATCTGGTGATGCACAACACAATAAATGCAGAGATTGCTGCATATTATTGGTTTATGATTGAGCACAGGATGTCAATACTGATCGCAGGTGGTACAGCTGCTGGTAAAACATCATTCCTTGGTGCATTGAGTATGATGATCAAACCAGATCTTAAAGTTGTAAGTATTGAGGATACTGCTGAGATCAATCTAGCACATGAGAATTGGATACCCTCTGTTTCAAGAGAGGGTTTTGGCTCTACTGAAGGTGGAGAGGCTAAAGGTACAATAAGTATGTATGAATTACTCAGAGCTGCAATGAGACAGAGGCCTGACTATATTATTGTGGGTGAAATCCGTGGTAGTGAGGCTTATA
>JAJRQD010000292.1 GCA_024280435.1 archaeon
ATGTATTTTCAAGCATTGAAATTACACAGTAATTGAATCGCATTTATTTCCAGAACTTGTCTTTTTGCAGGGATATATTAGAAATATTACCCACAATTGACCCATAATTCAATTTAGAGGAGTTTAATTTTGAACAATCTCGATATATTTTATATTTCAAAATTATTTGATGGATAAATTATATTCAGACCTGGGATTTATTTTTGCCCCAATAACACTATTTTTACTTATTTTAAGCATCAGATCGATGAGAAACAATGAAACTGGGAAAATAAGTAAATTCATTTTTATTTCAATTACGATTTTATATATTTTTTTGGCAATTTCTAGTCTGAAAGAAGGATATCAATCAGCTTTATCAAGCAAATACTAGCAGTATTCAATCCTGAGGGAATTTCAAACACCAGAAAATATATTTCTATTGTTATCATTTTGATGTTTGGTGAATTATTTGTTGTACTAGACTATGGAGGTGATATAATAATTCACATGCTAACATTTTTAGGTTTTTATCTTCGTATTGCAGTTGTTATGATATATTTCCTGTCAAAATATCAATTCTCATTGATACAAATATTTATCGTTGGAGGTATTTGGGGATTGATATTTGAGCAAAATTTCTTCTTAATTGTAATTCTACTCAGTTTAGACGTATTTAGCTTTATATTACTAGGACGTATGGTATTTATCTCCTATGGCGTCTATAATTTCGGAATTTACAGAGTATTCTTCCAATATGATAAAACAGTGGCAAATAACAGAGAAAATGTATTGTTTTTGATATCAATAATTATATTCCCTTTGATTACTTGGTTGATAGTCAATTCTTGGATATTTTGGGATTGAGCCTGTAGAATTCGAGTAACTAGGAAGATATAAGCAGATCCAGTTTGTATGATAGATCTTTCACAGTATAGGGCTTTGGTAGAAAATTAGCTATCCCCTCTTTCAGAAGCTTATCAATATCCACTTTTGCCCCATATCCAGTGGACAAAATGACCTTTACATCAGGATTTATTTCTTTCAGCTTTTTGAAGGTCTCAATACCATTTATACCAGGCATTGAGAAATCAAGTATAACACAATCAATTTCTTTGAAATTGACACTGTATATCTCAACACCATCTTCACCACTGTATGCAGTCAATTTAGTGTATCCAAGTTTTGTAAGAGTTGTCATTAATAAATCATGAATTATCTGCTCATCATCAATGCAGAGAATATTTCCCTTACCATAGATCAATGAATACCTGTCATGATTATTGCTTGTGGTCAAACTACCAACTGGGAAAAATACTTCAAACAAAGTACCCTCACCCTCAACAGATTCTAATGAGATCAAACCATAATGATTGAGAACAATACCATACACAATTGATAATCCAAGACCGGTTCCTTTTCTATTCTCCTCATTTTTTGTTGTGAAGAATGGTTCAAAAATTCTATTAATAGTACTTTCTGGAATTCCAATTCCAGTATCTCTAATGCTTATCACCACAAATTTACCCGGTTTTAGATCATTTGGAATGTATTTGAATCTGCTGAAATCATGTATCTCAATTACAGAACTGTTTATGTATATCCTACCATCTGAATATATTGCTTCAACTGCATTTACAAGTAGATTCATAATCACCTGATTAATTTTGGACAGATCCCCATCTATATTCGGTATCTCTTGAAGGTCTGTGATCACAGTAATTTTATTATTAATTGATGGTTTGATCAGATTATAGATATTAGTTACAATATCGTTCAAATTCAGACTAACAAGCTTGTCTGGATATTGTTTTGTAAATATCATCAGTCGATTTATCAGATCAGAAGCCTGTTTTGATGCATTTAATATATTATCAATATAGCTGATTTTCTCTTCATTCTCCTCAATTGATCTCATAAGAGAAGCATAGCCAAGAGATGAGGATAATATATTATTGAGATCATGAGCTATTGTTGATGCCAAGTTTTTGATAGATGACATTTTCTGGTTTTCCAGTATCTTACTCTCTAGATTCTTATACAATGACAGGTCCTGAACAATGCCGATAATATGGGTGACTTCTCCATTCTTATCATATACTGGTGCTTTGGTATCAATTGCATGGATCACTTTCCCCTTAATCTTGGTAGTGGTACGATTTATCATCACTTTACCAGTATCCGATACTTCTTTGTCAAAGGTGTTGAATTTATCAGCAATGACTTTTGGAAACAGATCATAATCAGATTTTCCAATTATTTCCTTTTCAGATAATTCATGTATATCACAGAAAGCCTTGTTTGCACGCACATAAAAACTGTTCAGATCTTTTATAAATATTGGATTTGGCACATAGTGTAATATATTCTCAAGTAATTCATTATTCTCCTCTAACTGCTTCTTGATCTCATAAATTTCAGTTATATTTCTAGAAATACCAAATACACCATATATATTATTTTCATGATCTATCAGTGGTTGTTTGATCGTCATCATCTGATTTACCACACCTGAAACCTCAGTTTCCTCAAAAATAGATACCTTAGTTCTTGTATTGAATACCTCTAAATCTGTTTCATTGTAAACTTTGGCTATCTTTTTATCAAATATTTCAGAATCTGTTTTTCCAATTATATCATTCCTATTCAATTTGAAAAATCTCTCCATTGCCTTGTTTATCTGAATATACCTTAAATTTAAATCCTTGATAAACAATACATCTTCAGTGAGATCCCAGATTGTATACTGCATTTCATCCAAGTATTTACTGTTTAATTCATCAGCTGTACGGGTATAATATGTGAATGCATATAGTAATATAATGATGATTGAATATTGAATGTCAAACTCAATCAACAAATAAATTGTGAAAATACTTGAGCATATGAAACTAATCAGTTTACTATTAGCTCTTGAAATAAAGAAACTCTTCAATAAAATGATCGATATGAATAAAATTGTATTATTTACTAGAAGTCCAAATACTTTTGATATGACAACCAATGCCAATGATCCTAGAATAGAACTGATAGCATAAATCGTTTCCTTATCAATAAATTTAATATTCACAATAGTTGTAAGGTGTGTAGTTCTAATTATAGATTTATTGTATCAATTACGAATTAATCAATGTATTATAGGAAAAAATATTCCATCTTGAGATTGTTCAAAATTAAACTCCTCTAAATTGAATTATGGGACAATTGTGGGTAATATTTCTAATATATCCCTGCAAAAAGACAAGTTCTGGAAATAAATGCGATTCAATTATTGTGTGATTTCAATGCTTGAAAATACATTTTACAAGATCTCAGTTTCAAAATGCAGAATCAAAGCTTAGAGTAGTATAATTTAACTGGGAAATTTATTATAATACAAACTCCTCGTATACATAATTTCTGAATATGTGAAAAAATAAATTTAGATGACTGATCTCAAATTGATGTGAAAGTACCAGATTGTGTGCCATTAGTAATAGAGTAGATATTCCAAGTAGTATCTTTTGTTCCTCCCATACCAGGACTACCAGCAGGCATACCTGAAAGTGCAATACCATCAAAATCAAATGAACCACCAAGCATATTGTTGATCACTGTGACGGGTATGTG
>JAJRQD010000293.1 GCA_024280435.1 archaeon
CCCAGCTTTTAAAAGTGGAAAGAAATGTGTTCATTTCACCAAATATTGAAGGCAAATAATCGAACTCCTTGATAACAGTATTGTCTAATTCTATTTTGTTATTACCATCAAATAACAATAATTTATTTTGATTATTGAGCCATGTATTTAACTCGGAGGATACAATAAAATCAGTATCATTCAGGAATTCATTATCTAAATTTTCATTTACTTCAAAATATAAATTATACAAACTATTATTAACCAATTTAACTGGAACTGATGTCTCAATTTCACTATTCACAAATTGAATGTTAAAAGAGAGTACAGGTAATACTAGAATTCCATGCAAGTTATGGCTTTCATTCATCATTCTTAATATATTATCCCTACTAATATAATCTGCATCTATGGAAATCATATAATTTGTAATATTTGGTTCCATGGTCTCATCAATCTCAGAATAAAGTATAGTTGTTGAAAAATTGGTACTTATTATTAAAATTAAAAGAAATAAAATACCTTTTGACTTCATAATATTGTTTTTTGTAATAATACTGACCAGATTAAATTCTCCTCTTTTATTTTTTGACATTAATTTAAAGTATAATCCAATAATGAAAATAACTCCAGACCATAGTATCAATTTATCTTTTGATGATATTGTAACTAGTTTAATAGTTTGAGAGGTGTCCCTGTTCTCAATAAATAGTGAAATTATAAATATTAATAATGAAATTCTGAACAAATACTTAGCAATGGGAAAAGTAGTATTTCTATTTACTACTGGGACTCTTAGGATCTCATTTTTTACATGTGAAATTTCCTTCATCGAAAAATATGAAGTACTGGTAAAATAAAAAACAAACCATGGTATCAATAATCTATAAGTCATGTTGACCTGAACTTGATTGAAATAAAAATTAATTGCAATTAGAATAGAGACAATTGGAATTATTAATGGAAAAACACTGGTTTCAAACCATAATAATATTTTTAGCTTCTTGAAGGAATATCCACGTAGGTTCAACAATGTTAAATATTGTTCTTGTCTTTTGACACTATTGTAAACTAAAAATACCATCAATAATTGAAAAATAATTATAATTGGGGTGAGTAATGAAAGAAAATCATCGATTTGTGTAAAACGGTCATAAATTGCATAAATCTGTATTATAATTTGATTTTCATATAGTTCAATAAAATCACTAACCGAGGTCCAATAACTTCTAATCACATTCTCAAGTTCAGATATTTTTTGGTTCAATACCTCAATTTTTTTGAATGATTGTATATATGATTTGAATATAAAATAAGAAACCTGATATGACCATTTTTTCTGTATATCATTGTCAAAAATATCAATCTCGGATAGTGTTTTATTGTTAATTTCATCTAAAGATAAAATTATACGTGGGACACCAGGGGGAAAAGTATGATGGTCTGTTAAAATTGAAGGTAAATAGTAAGTGATATTTTTAATTGATGAGAAAGTTATATTCCGGTTTTCATACTCTAAATAGATACTTTGATTTAATATTTCATCAAATTGTTCCTCTAAAATACCATTGATCAATATATTAGTATCATTAGTAATTGTTCTCATTAGTTGCTTATCAAGATAGATAACCTTGACTAGCTGAGTTGAATTGTTGAAATGAATAATCTCATCGTGAGTTAAAACAATTTGTGTTTTATCTTTATCAATTATTTCTTCTGTTATCTGTTCATCAATTAAATTAAGACTATCTTTTATTATTAAATCTGTATTTTGAAAATTACCATGTATATGGACAGCTGGTTTTTCATATTGATTAACATAATCGACAATAATGATTTGATCCTTAGGAATAGTAACGACAACAAGTAACATTACTATAAATAATACAAGTATTGAAATTATTGTTGGAAGATTATTTTTTAATAATTTATATTTCATCCTTATTTTATCTTAAATATTTTATTTATAAAATATATTATAAATTGAAATTATAGTAAATAAACTTAAATAAAAATTAGTAATATGTAGGTAAAAGTCTATTCATATATCATTAATTCGAAATTTAATACCTTAATAGTTAATATATGCTTTATTTTTAAGATTTTTGTGTTTTGTATAGGGGTATATCAATAAAAAACAGAATTATTATTATGATTTTTTACCATTTTTTATAATTTTTGTATGAAATATGCGAATATATGGGGTAATATTAATATACATTATCGAAAACAAGAATATACATGAAAATGTATCTAAAATTTGGGATCATGTTGACCATACTTATGTCATCTTTTTTCATAGGGTCACTCATTTCAACAGATGGGGCAATTGAAAAAACTATCACGGTTCAATGGGTATCGTATGACTTTTCATCTACTGATGATGTTGGTGATGGAACTCACAAAACTGGCGAAATTTATATGCGAGTTGCATTTTTTGATAATGATGGAAATGTCCTTACTTTTTATAAATTGAAATTAGAATATATCGATCCTCATACGTCTGATAGCAATGTTGCTAAATCAGTTAGCTACACTTCTTCATATTATTATGTACAAGTGCATTTTTATGAAGCTGATACTTGGTCTGGAACTGATGTTTCATCTACATATGGATATTCCTTGGTTTCAATTACACAGTATTTGGATCAAACAATACCACAAACAAAACCTGAGACAACAGGCTCCTTTGTAATTTCAGTTTCGAGAACTTAACATAATAAGTAACTTATCAAATCCTTAATTAAATTTAAATATACACACCATATTCAAAAACTAACATCACCTCCAATTCTACGGCTTCCTAGCTTTAGTTGGATTGTACAGTAAAAATTGAAGAAAGATCTCTTTTTCAATAAATTGCATTTTAGTGAATTGAGGTTTCTGTTTCCAAGTTTTATCTCAACAAATACTTGCTCACAACTGATTTACTAGCATGTTTGAATGTATATTTCCACAATCTCGGTGATTTTTATGCAATCTGAGATTTTAATCTATGGTTTTATCTTATTCATGATATACTGCATTGGATTTAAATTGGGTGATATGTTAAACCCAAAAGATTATCTCTAAATGGTTCACCATTGTAGACTTTATCTCCAAAATCTGATATATTTTTGAAAATAATCTTGGTCCAACCTTTTTAATCAACTTTCTTCCATATAAACATATTGTGATAATAATTATTTTGAAAATTTTTGATTATTGTATTTATTTAACTATAAAAAATTCACCCCAAATTCTACTATTTGCTGCTCCAGTATGTGCCTGCATTCTGCTTCCAATTCTTGTAATCATTAAATATCTTACCATGATCAAATGCAAACTCAAGTTCACTATCCAGAGGTATCCATTCAAATGATCCGGCATCATCTCCTGCAAGGGGATCCCCCTCAAAATCACAGACAAAGGCCACTGATATAACGTGTCCTCTTGGATCCCTATTACTATCTGAATACACACCAAGGATATGACGGGGAACAATATCGATATTGACCTCCTCTTTTGCCTCTCTGATTGCAGCATGCTCCACAGTCTCTCCATAATCCACAAACCCACCGGGAAATGCAAGATAATTATTAAATGTATCTCCACAGCGTCTGATCATCAATATCTTAGCATCTCTCTCAATAATTATATCAACTGTCAATGGTATTAGCTTATACTCTGTCATTAGTTTGAGAAACTGCTTTTTCAATATCAACATTGCTTTTTATCTATATGATATTGCACTTTTACAGAATACAATGGTTCAA
>JAJRQD010000018.1 GCA_024280435.1 archaeon
CCTCGCCAAACATTTTTTTCAGCATGTTTTCTATCTCTTCTGGATCAACTTCATTCAATCTTTTAAATACATCAGCCAATTCATTTTGATCAATGGATTTAAACTGATTGGCAAAGTTTTTCATAAATTCTTTAATGAATTCGGGTAAATCATCATCATCATCGTCAAAAAATGGTTTTGGACTCATAGAATAACCTCAAGTGTCTAAGATAATATAGGTGGTAAACCAATATATATACTTCTATATTATTCAAAAATTATTTTGTATTATTTTACTTTCTATCAATAATTTTTCTGAATATGATAATTTTTCGGATTACGATAATTTTCAACCTTAGCAATAATCTATGATAAAATTTATCAAAACACACAATAAATTAATAAATTGATATAAACAGAATAATAAGTTTTAATCTATGGAATTATTAATACATTCACTTTCAGGAATTTTTAATGGAAAGAATTTTATCAAAGGACCAGTATCATTATTAATTGATAAAGGTAAGATTCAAGAGATTGTATATGATAAAATTAGCATCAGTGCAGATACCAAAATAGATGGAACAGATAGAATTGTGAGTATGCCTTTTCATGATGCTCATACCCATTTGATTTTTGGTGGAGAGAGATTTTTTGAACTTGGCATGAAATTAGAGGGGAAAAGTTATAGTGAAATACTATCTCAAGGTGGGGGAATAAAATATACAACAACAGAATCAAGGAATGCCACTGATGAAGAATTAAAATCTCTACTACTAAAAAGATTGGATATAATGTTAAGCCATGGATCATTAGATGTGGAAGCGAAATCAGGATATGGATTATCAACTGGGGAAGAACTCAGACAACTGAGATTACTTAATGAGGTGGATAAAATTCATCCTGTCAAAGTACATGTAACATTTGGTGGAGCACATGTTCCCCCAGTAAATTATTCGAGAAAACAATACATCAATGATATTATTGAAGAAATGTTACCAGCAATTGTCAATGAAAATCTTGCCACATCAACAGATGTATTCTGTGACAGAGGTGCATTTACAGTTGATGAGACAAGAATGATATTTGATCGCTCAAAAGAACTATCATTACCAGTAAGAGTACATGCAGAGGAATTGGAGTACACAGGTATTGGGAAAATTGCATCTGAATATTACAATGCACTCAGTGTGGATCATCTTCTACTTGCGAAAAAGGGTGATTTTGAAGTTTATGAGAAAAATAATACAGTTGCCAATTTTATGCCATTAGCTCCAATTGGCCTATTCACGGATAATCAACCACAGGGGTGGAATGAGACTAATTGTGTAATAGGAATGGGTAGTGATTTCAATCCAAATAACTGGATAGTTTCAATGCAAACTGCAATCAGAATGGGAGTATTTAGATACAGAATGACACCTACACAGGCATTTAAAGCAGCTACAACAGGATCATATCAAGCAATTACAGGACAGACTAAAAAAATAATACAAGTGGGAGAACAGGCAAATATAATCATTATCAATTCAAAATCTATTGAAGAGGCAACTGCTAAAATAGGTCAAAATCTTATTTCCCATATTATCAAAAATGGAGAAATTATACTGAAAAATAACCATAGAATAGTGTGATATATTGAAAAATAGCAGATCATGCAATTCATTTGAAGTGAACTAACTGAAGGAGAATTGTGAGTAAGTTAAATGAATAACTCAATTGAATTTATACTTTTTATTTTAGATAATCAACAATGATTCCTAACATGAAATTTATAATTGAAAAAATATTAGATAAATTGTTAATAGATTAGAAGTGCAATACTTCTAATAAAATTAACCACCATAACTGATGGTTATCATCAATTACGGCCCGATGGTGTAGTTCGGCCAATCATCGTGCGCTTTCACCGCATGGACCCGGGTTCAAATCCCGGTCGGGTCATTTTCAAGTAAAGCTATTTTCAATAATTGATATCAGATTTTCACTTAAATTGTATTTTGAGGTAATATTACTGAATAATAAGAAAAATTATGTCTATTCTAATTAATTATTCCAAATAATTATCTAATTATCATCCAAGTATCTTTTCTAATGGTTCTGCATAATCTCTTATTGTGTTCAAAGTAATTCCAATTGAATGAATTTCTTTTGAAGATCCAATTAGTATATGATCCCCGGCAGTAGCTAGAATTGTGAAACCAACGTCACCTCTGATTAACAGTACCTGTAAATCACCATGATTCATCTTGTTTGTCACCATATCACCTGTTGAGATCACAGCAGCGGAAATGGCAGACAATAAATCAGGATCTCCTGCCTGCACAAAAAATGCCAGAGGAGAACCCTCTCTGGTTACAATCCCTAATGCGTCGAGATCACTTTGTTTTGAAATTTGAGTTAGTAATTTTACTAATTCTTGTTTTTGCTTCTGACTTATGTCTACACTCACAAATAAATTCTATCAATAATAGTTTTTATCAATATCCATTAACTAACATGATATTTAACAATAAATAAAACAGTTAATGTGCTTTTAACAATCCTTGTTAAAAATTATAGTATTTAATCATCTGATGTCAATCTCATATAAGGATAAATAATTTTTGCAATTGAATATGTGAAAAGATAAATTTAGCAAATTAGGATACTTTTATACTGATGTAGTAATGGAATATTATTTACAGAATGGGCCTGGTGGGATTTGAACCCACGACAGACCGGTAACACATTTCTATAGCAATAGTATAGAAAATATGAGCCAGTCACTCTAACCAAGCTGAGTTACAAGCCCGAATGGAGAATCAAGAACTGATTTCTCTATAATCTTTTTCAAGAATCATAATAATTAAAACCATCGTTAGTGTTTCTTCAAAAATTAGAAAAATATTCAGAATTTCTAAAAACTTTGTTTATATACCAAATTGCTAAAATAATAAGTTTTAATAGTGAGGTTCATGAGTGATTATTGCGATGTTTGCGATTCCATTCTTCAACCAAAAGAGATAAATGGAGAAATACTGGCTTTCTGTCCAGATTGTGAAGAAGAAAAAGCTGATGGTAGATTACAATCAATAACCTTCAGCAATAAAGATAAAAATAAGGACCCTGAAGGTGGTAAAATATTGATTATTGAAGAATCAAATACTACAACAGGCAGATCTAAAAAAGAGATGTATTGTGAGGAATGTAAGAGCACGCAATTAGTAGAGTATTGGGAGATACAGACAAGAAGTGCAGATGAATCTGCAACAAGGTTCTTCCGTTGTACTAATTGTGACAAAAACTGGCGAGAGTATGATTAAAGTGAGTGAATTTATTAGGCCCGAAGGTAGTATTGATATCTCAATTAATGAGATCAAAGAAGGTGAGAGTACTGTTAAAATAGTTGGTACTGTTGTTAGTAAGAAAGAAGGTAGTATTATGATAGGAGATGCAACAGGTCAAATCAAAGTAAGATTATTCAGATATCCAATTGATGCTTCTGCAAGAGATATGGGTAGATTTTTGATTAGAGTGAAAAAAACTGAAGATGAAGTGATTGGTGACTTAATTTCTTATATACCTATGAATATGGAACAAATTAGAAATTACAAGCGAATTATTGATTTTGAAAAAAGAATTCCGAGATAATATAAATCGATTAATAAAGATATACGAGTACTGATTGTGTATGACGTTAGAATTAAAAATTAGCAAGGCAAAGATTATGAAGACTGTGATTGATGCATTAGCAATTTCTAATAATGATATTTATATTAAAATTGATGAGAATGAAGGTTTCAGAGCACAAGCAAAGGGTTCTGGATCACATATTCTTACAGATACTCATCTGGACGTTGGAATTTTTGATACATTCAATGTAAGTGGGTCTATGGTCCTGCATGTTGATTTGGTTGGTTTTGGTAACTTTATAAAATTAGCAAAGAGCAATGATGTTTTAATTATCAGGTATAATGAGGAAAAAGAAGAACTAGAGTTAATTCTAGAATCATCCAATATGAAAAGAAGCGCTTCTCTCAGATTACTTGAGAACAAAGGTGATCAAGAATCAAATTACAGGTTTATGAATATATTAGGAAGAGAGTTTCATTCTAATTCTAAGTTTGATGCATCCTATCTTATTGAGGCGATTAAAGTTGCCACTTTTGGTGAAGGTGGAGTAGAGATAACACATGATAAAACAGGTATCAGAATTGTTGTGAGTGCAGAGTTCAGTAGTACAACTGCGGAGGCAAAAATAATTTATGATGAGGAGAATTTCAAGGATATCAATATTCACACCGGTATTGCAAAGGTCAATAATGCGATGATAGAGCTACCTGAAAAGCATATTGCTAATTTTGATCTTGAGGTTCTGAAAAGTATCCCTAAAACAATAAAAGCAGGTGAAAATATCACTTTCAGTATGATGAATGAAGGTCCTTTGAGAATTGTATCAACACTCGAGGAAGGACAGGGTAGAATTGCAATAGCCTTGAGTCCAATAGTCAAAAGAGAAATGCAATGAATTAGAATTTGGGTGAGATTTTGAATATATTTGAATTAATTTATGTAGCTTGGAAAAGAGAGAGGCAGAGTCATAAATTAGAATCATTAGAAATTGATTTTTTTAGTAAAATTAGACCATATGTTACACATTTAGAATCACAATATAAAAATGAGAAAGATAATTTGGTTGCTAAATTATTCAAAAGAAGATGGGAAAGAGTTAATTATTTATTAAATGATCTGATAACAATTAGAATGAATAAGCATTTTAAAGAAAGTATCAATGATTTTGATATACCTGAGGAATTACCTGAGGAAGAGATTGCATTTAGAAAAAAACTAGATAGTATACAAAGATCATTCAGAGATGAGGTGTTGAATATCAATGATGTGAGCATAGAATTAGTGGATGATGATGGAAATGATTATGAATTTATCATCTTCAATACTAATGAGGATACAATTGCAATTGGAACTGATTTTTGTGAGTATGGGCCTTTTAGAAAGAATGATATTGTATTGATGCCAAGAGATAATTTAAGAAATTACGTGATTAAATCAAAAGGAAATGAAATTTCAATTAATTAAAAATTATCTACTTTTTCAATAAACTCAGCATGTAAAATACCTTTTCCACCCTGGGGTTCAATGATCAGTGCATCACATGATTCATTTTTACAATTGACTTTGATTTTAGCATGATCGAAGATAATCATTTCATGTTCACATTCGTTACATTTAACTTTGATAAAACTTGATTTTGGTTTTTGTAAATAACTCATGAATGTTTTTAAAACAAATTAGCAATTAAATATATTTATTGATAACAAATCTAGTGGTAGATTCAAATTATGGATCAATTAGTTCGTTCTTTCATTCAATTCACAATACTTGAGTATAAATAAAAAAATAAGTAGTTTTCATATATACGTTAACAAATAATTTTATGATATAAATTGAAATAAGCATATATAATGTCAACACCTGAAACATCACCGATCAGATTAATTATGTTCACATCAAAAGATTGCGTGTATTGTCCACCAGTTGAATCTATTGTACGAGAGGTAATTGGCAGTGGAATGCAGGAAATTGTTCATGTATCCACTATTGATATCGATGTTGATAAAGAGTCTGCATCTCAATATCATATCAATGCATTGCCAACACTTGTGATCAATGATGAAATAGTACTAGAAGGTGGTATGGAGGATGAAGCTGTTAGAGACCTCCTATGGTCAACATTGCTCAATTATGCATTCACATCAGGTGAAACAGAGGAATTAATGAAATCGGCACTTTTAACTATTACTATGAATTCTATTGATTCTTTGAATAATACATCGATATTACGTCCATCAGTTGGGGATTATGCACATATTAGCACATATCAGTTGAATTTACTAAGTCTATACAGTCTTGATCCATTGATACCTCATTTTCTTTATCGTGCAGGTTACAAATTAGGAATGTATGGTATAATGCACCACATCTTATTAACATTGAATCCAAGCCTTGGTAGAACACCTAAAAGAAAGATGAGATTTTCCAAACTTGGTAAAGCACTTGAATTATACTTCTCTAATAGAGAGATTTATTCCACCAAGATTGCACATGGGGCACATGTGGTAGAGCAAACTGAGAATACAATTCATCTGAAAGTATCTGAACTGGCTTCATCATCAATTGGGATAGATGTTGGTGAACCAATGTGTGGATTCACAGCAGGACAGTTAGCAGGTGTGACAGTAGCAGTTATGGGTACTGACGCTAGTTGTGAGGAACAGATTTGTCTGGCCAATGGAGGCGATTTTTGTTTATTCAAAATATCAATTGATCAAGCTTTTAAGAAACCAACATTACCACCCCTTGAAGACAAAGATGAGAGAACTATAAGAAAGCAAAATTTCTATGAAGTAATTCATGAAACTACTAAAATTATTGAAGATAGTTTGTTGATGCGTAAAGCTCAAAGACATAATGCAGGTGATTTTATTCATATATCTGTAATACAGCCGATAATTATTACACTCAAACTATTAGATAGATTATCAGGAGTTTTATTGTATTCCGGCGGTAGAGAATTAGGTATTTTTGGTTCAGGTAAGAATTTACTTTACAGATTAGTTGAAGAAAAAGGAAGTAATGGTATTGTATCACTTGAAGAAGGGATTAGTCTGTTATATGATTATCTAACTCATCCTACCAGTCATTTAAGTCGAGATTATGGTAGAGTAAGATCAATAAAAATCGATGAGAAAACATATCATATTGAAATTGAGGAGAACCTCTATGTATCGGGTATGAATGTAACAAATTTAGATAAAACATTCTGTGATTTTCAAGCTGGATTTTTTGCAGGTAGATTACAAATTTTGATAGGAACTGAGCCACAGGTAAAAGAGATCAAATGTCAGGGAAATGGAAACGATATCTGTATATTTGAAGTAAAAATCTGAATAAATAATCATTGCCAAGCTAAAATTTTACATTCAAATTGATTTTAGATACCGATAAGTTACTTACTAATATATATAAGTATTTAGCGCCAAATAATCAAGGCCACCATAATTTATGTTTACAGACAGATATGCAACTATATAGAGATTAAACTGGTTTAAACTATAAAAAAATATTTTAAATAAATTTTTTAATTCTATATTTTATATAATACAAAAAAATACAATGATAATTGCTAACTAACGAAAATAGTATCTGAACCAATAATTCATCAAATTACACAAATAATACTATTCTAAGCCAATAAACAACTAATCTGGTACATAATAATACACAAATTTATGATTTGATAACTTGTATTACAATATAATAACATTAAATTATTTGAGTACCTATCAAATTCAAGAGGAAAATGTAAATTATGGATATAAGTGGTATCAAATCAAATATCACAATTTTTCAATATAGTATACAATTTCGTTTCTATTTCAATAAACTATTCTCGCGATTAAACCTTAATACGACATATTCTTTTTAATACTTAGTGAGAATAAGTACAATATAGTCGAAATTTTCTTGGAGGAAAAATGTATTACAAGCGAAAGACGTAAAATATTCAAAATTGTGCTCTTAGGCGATGGTGCCGTTGGAAAGACTGCACTGCGACACAGATATCTGGGGGACGGCTTCCAGCAATCATATTCAATGACCATAGGGGCTGATTTCGCTGTGAAGAGGGTCAATCTTGATGGTGAAGAGGTAGTTGCTCAGATCTGGGATCTTGCGGGTCAGATTAGATTTCAATCTGTGCGTGAGGTATATTATCAGGGGGCCACAGGAGCGTTACTAGTATTTGATATAACAAGATCACCAACTTTTGAAAATATACCCAATTGGATAACAGAGCTTTTAGATAATAATAAAAATAAGATTGTGCCAATGGTGCTTATAGGAAATAAAAGTGACCTAAGAAATACAGCAGATGGTGCGATTACATATGATGCAGGATTAGAGTATGCACAGAATTTATCTGCATGGAGCCACTTTGAGATACCTTATATTGAGACTTCAGCACTATCTGGAGATAATGTGGAATCTGGATTTGCGGTTTTACTTAGAAATATAGAAAATTTTCTAGATTCTTCAGGATAAACTATTTTATAATAAATTATTAACCCTACATCATTTATCGATCGATTATTATTTATAGAAAAATATGTTATTAAAGATATATGTCTAGAAGACGCCATAGATCAGTAAATGATATGGATGCATTACTACCAGATGAATTGATTGAAACATCAAGCGGATCTACTGTGAATGAATTGAAAGTAATTGTGGATCAATTAGAAGAAGAACTCAAAGATGTTATTGGGAAATATGAAGAAAAAATTGCAGATCTAACAGAAAGATTAGAATCTATTGAATCAGATTTCAAGCAAGTGATTGAAGGTTTAAAAAATGCGCAAGGCGGTGTTGCATCTACACCATCACCCGCTAGCCCAGCAACAGCAGGACCACCATCAACAGGGCCTGTAAGCCCAGCAGGACCTTCAGGACCCGTAACAGGTGGTCCAAAACCACCAAAACTAGGCTAAACACTATTAAAGTAAATGCAATATTATTCAAAATGATATTAAATATATCCCAAAGGTTAAAGATAACGAAAACATATTCTATATTAGAGAAGAATGTCTGAACAATCTTTCTCTAACCACATTTATAGGCAGGTATAAATGAGTATTATAACTGATGAGCAGAGACAAACGCTTCTGAGTATGGTCGAAGACGTAGCTGGACCGGAAGTGCGAGAAGTCACCATAATTTTATTGACACACAAGGGTGAGCTGACAGATGAGATCATTGCAGAGGAGCTAGATATAAAGTTGAATCAAGTTAGGAAGGCTCTGTATAAGTTGCATGATTTGGAGCTTGCAACATTTAGGAGAATTAGGGATAAGACAACTGGATGGTTTATTTTTTACTGGAAATTGCATCCTGAGAAGATTACATCCTTGGTTAAGAAGAAACAGTTGAATGTGTTGGATAAGATTCAGGCAAGATTGGAGTATGAGGAGGGAAATATGTTTTTTTCATGTTTGGAGGAAGGTTGTGAGAGGGTAACATTTCAAACTGCAATGGAGCAGGATTTTATTTGTCAGGCATGTGAGAAAAGGTTAGATTCTTTCGATAATACACAGATAGTGAGTGTACTTCAAAGAAAGGTGGAGCAGTTGAAAAAAATACTTAATATTGTTTAATATAGATAAAAAAGAACGGGTGATTTGATTAGGTTTATTATATCAATTGTCTATAAATAGATCAAGGATAGGTAAATTGCATGATCGATAGTGATATAATAATTGCCGAGGAATACAGGTGGGTTTTTGATAATGAGCCTACTTTTCATTTGAATGGTAATGTTTTGAAGGGTAAGGTTGGAAGAACACCGGATGGAGATAGTATTGTGATCTCAATTACGGTACCTGAATTTTACCCGATTATTAAACCAGAAATAAAAGTAGTAACAAAGATTTCACATCCAGATATTGATGAGAATATGAATTTATCATTGCAGATGATGGATGAATGGGAACCTAGTTACAGATTGAGAGATATAATTGCGAATGCACGACGTCTTTTTATTAAATCAAAAAGATCAATTAGGTCAATTAAACCATCATTACCAAAGAGATCAATACAGGTTGAAGCATCATCTAGACTTGAAGATGAGATATTAAGATTACAAAAACAGATTACTGAGTTGAATAAACAGATCACAGATGTGAAAACAGATAAACTTAAACAGGCTGGGATACAGCAATCTGCTGCATTTAAAGTTTCTGCATTTTCGGATTTAACTGCTCAGTTAAATGCTTTAGAAGATTTAATTGAGTTATTGGAAATTAAATTTGAAGATGCAGATATAGATCAAACTGACTTTTTCAGATTATACAGGAAGTATATTAAGGAAAAATATGTTTGCACACAAAAATTATCAAAAATTGAGGTAGATAAAAATGACGTATCAAAGAAGAACGCAAAAAGACCAATTAGACATTGAAGCAGACCTTTTTTCTGCTATTGCTACAATGGACCAGTTATCGAGATATTTCGATAAGGGACTAGTAGAAGGGACTTTATACAAGAGACAACTAAAATCATGCATATCAGATGTATTTAAATCTAGAATTCAGCTTGAGAAACTTGGATTCAATATTGGAGAATTTATCAGTAGAGAAGATCTAGAGACAAAGTATCCTGAAGGATTGAGAAGACTAAATCTTGTAGAGGGAAGTGATGGTGAATCACTTGATTTTGAGCAAATTAAAGATTTACCAAGAAAAACAGCTGATTATGTGGCAAATGCAATTGAGTTGATAGATCTATTAAAGTTAAAAACAGTAGCCAGAGTAGAGTATATTGTGCCATTGCTTGATGAGTTAATTAGTATTACTGGAAACTTCCCTAAACTTGGAAAAGAGCATTGGATCGGTACTGAGATAGAAGGTTGGCGAGATGAGTTGAAAGATGAAAAACCAAGTATGACACTTGGAGAGGAACGATGTGAAAAACTTGAATTCGATGCAGTCAGATGGCTGAATGAGTTTAGAAGAAATTTAAAGGAGATCTAGAAAAATGGGTCTAAGAGACATCGAAAGAAAAATACGTGCAAATAGTGCATATCAGAGAAAAGAAGCAGAACTGCTTTTAGATGAATTAGATCAGATGATTGAGAATGTCCAGACCTTAAAAAAACAACTCAAGAAATTTGAGAAGAAACATGGTAAAGAAATTACAGATAACAAGGATTACTACATGAAAATATCTGAATTACGGGATAATTTGGGATTACCTGAAGAATTAGGAGTTTATGATTGGAAAGATAGCCCATCTTTCAGTGATAAATTTGGTAAAAGTGATTACTATGATCAACTTGCACATGAAATACTTGAACTTGGTAAATTCGTCATTGCAGAGACAGGTGGATTGATATCAGTTGCAGAGATAGTTTTGAAAATAAATAAAAAACGACCTGGAAAATTAGTACCACCAAGAGATATAATTAAATCGTTAGAAAAATTAATCAAAGATAAATTGATCTCACCTCTACGTAAGCTCAAATCAGGAGTGCTTATCGCAGAATTTGTCAATATTGAGATGTCTAAAGATCAAGAGGCGGTATTTAATCTGGCATCAAGACATGGTTTCTTAACCAAAGAATCTTTGATTATTCAACTCGGTTGGAATTCAGAAAGGGCCTCTAATATACTTGAAGAGTTAGTTACCAATGGCCTTGCATTGAAAGATGAATCATATCATGAGGGTACTAAGTATTGGTTCCCAGGTCTTGGACAGTAAAATCTAAATTATTAATTTGAATGAATCTTTGGTGGAACCTACCCATTTTGCCCTACCCTCTTCCACTAATGTATCAAAAATCTCTACAAATTCAGAAATTGGTAATGTACTCCAATCCTCACCCATATTTTGTAGTTCATAAAAGGTCAACACCTCTGCCGCATATCCTGTATCAAATAAATATGCAACAATAATTTCTTTCCATTGTTCATTAGTTTTATAATATACCCTTACTATGATATGATGGTCATCAATCCATTTTGCCAATCCATTCTCAACCATATCATTAACAATAATATCGAGTTGAGGTTTTGTCAGTTGTTTTCTAATTTTATTATTATTAAATGGGAATTGATCTTGTAGTTCAATAATACTGATAATATGTAATTTGAAATGTGATGAATAATCAATAATTAATGTTTTCCAAGATTCTTTCCATGATTGAAGATGACCTGCATGAGTTGGTTGTATGAACATCCACGGTTTATTAACCCAACCAGGCAAGTTATTTATGAATTCTTCCAATTTATTGACAACTTTTTGTTCTGATACAACCTCTATCTTCTGTTTATTTACTTGAATTGGTTCTGAAGGCTTTGTTATTGTATCTTTTTTATCAACAACTTTTGATATATCTTTTTTTTCTTTTCTAGGACGCTCCTTGACAGACATGTATAGTTAAATTGTAATTTCCTTGTTTTTATACCATTGTAAAGTATAATGAACAATTTATAAATCTATTAGTAAAAGATTTTGTTGAATTAAAATAAAACATAAAGATACTTTCATCCTAAGCAATATAGATGAGTATTCTTCAGATAAAGAGATTACAACAAAAATACCCAATTAATAAATCTTTATTGAAGAATTTCATTAGATGGTTAGGTATTGACGAAACAGTAAAATTACTGGAAATGAAACCAGATGACATTAAAAAGACTGTTAGGGTAAATTTACTCAAAATAACAATTGATGATGTAATATTAAGATTGAAAAAAGAGGGAATAATAGCTAAAAAGATGGATGAAATTTATGAGGGCTTACATATAACTAATAATTGGAATAAAGTAGGAAGTAGTCAAAGTTATTTAAATGGAGAAATTATGCCTCAGGGATTAGGATCAATGTTAACAGTACATGCATTGGATCCGCAGCCAGGTGAGAAGATACTAGATATGGCTGCAGCACCGGGTGGGAAAACTTGTTTTATTGGTGAGAGAATGAAAAATACAGGAATATTAGTTGCAAATGATAAATCTAAAAGTCGACTGAGTAGTTTAATAAGTAATTTATCCCGCCATTCAATAGATAATGTTATCATAACAAATAGAGATGCTTCAAATATTAAAGATGGAGATTTCGATAAAATATTATTAGATGCACCTTGTACTGGTGAGGGATTAATAGTATCACATCCAAATAGGAAAACATCCAAATCAATAGTCAATAATTATGATATGCAAAAAATACAGATTATTCTTATTAAAAGAGCGATTTCACTGTTAAAAATTGGAGGAGTATGTGTCTACTCAACATGTTCATTATCACCAATTGAAAATGAAGAGGTAGTACATTCAGTATTAAACCATGTAAAAATCGAACAAATACATATTGCAGGAGATCCAGGAAAGTCTGAACTTCATCCAGATTTCTACATGAGTAAGAGAATTTTGCCATCCAAAATGTATTGTGATGGGTTTTTCATTGTTAGATTGAGGAGAGTGAAGTAAAATAGAGATAATTACCAAAAGTATGGTAGTTGATATTATACAATCCTATACCGGATATAATATAAATTTAATTGATCAGTATTATTACAAATTTACAATTGATAAAAAAAACTATATCACAACTAGCTCAAGCAATCTAGATACACAGAAAATAAAATATGTATATTCCTGTGGGCTGCAAATAATAATGATAGACAATGATATA
Source organism: archaeon (assembly GCA_024280435.1). GTDB lineage: Archaea > Asgardarchaeota > Heimdallarchaeia > Heimdallarchaeales > Kariarchaeaceae > JAJRQD01. Next base: position 13,228 of record JAJRQD010000018.1, read on the forward strand.
TCATTATTACCAGGCTTGCTTGAAGTAATAATTAATATTGAACATGTATCAATAACTAAAAAACAATCTGTAAAATTTAGCTATGGGAAAAAGATTGAAATAAAAAATACAGATGGGCTATATATTGTTAGAGATGGATTTAACAGGAAAATAGGTATGGGAGAATTGAAAAATAATATATTAACTCCATTAATAGATCTTGGGTGGTATTTAAGAGAGGGAAAGTAATAATGATAAGATATGTATTCAAAATTTATTATTTAGGTAACAAATACACTGGATCACAAAGACAAGCTAATGGTCAAGGTGTTTTCAATCATGTGGAAATTGCATTTATCAAATCAAATTACATTAATTCATTTAAAGAAAGTAAATTCATTGCAATGAGTAGAACTGATGTAGACGTTAGTGCACTATCAAATGTATTTGTGTTAGAATTAAAGAATACTCCTCATCTAAACAAAATCAACAAATTTCTACCCAAGGATAATTCTATAATTATTTATGATTACGCAGAGATTGATGCAGATTTTAATCCTAGACATGTGCATCATAAAGTATACAAATATATGATAGAAAATCCAAATCAAGAAATTATTAATAAATTAAACAGAATTAAACATTTTGAAGGCACTCATAATTTCTCAAATCTTATCAAAAAAGATGGTGCAGGCACTAAAAATCCAATAAGTAATATTTATCAAATTGATATACAGAAAATAAATACAAATTTTATAATTACATTCAAAGGTGATAAATTTGGAAGAGAGCAAATAAGAAAAATAATTGGATATATAACAGATGAGAAATTTCTTGATATTGAGCCAAATGAGATACTTATTCCTTCAGAAATAGAGGTATCTTCTGCAGATCCACAATTTCTAGTTCTATTTGATACAAAATATGATGGTAAAATTGATTGGCACTTCAATCAAAAAATATTACAATTCAGTAATTTAATCAAAAATAATGAATATTCAATAAATATAAAACTGTATCAGACGAGTATGTTAAAATTTTTGTTAAATACATAAGTTGAAAAAAAAAACATATGAAGTATGTATCAATTACACTTCTCATATTGCATAATTATACTATTTTAATACACTAAAAAGAAAAATCAACTAGGCGACTTTACTTATGTAGATTGCCATATTTAACAAGAGTTTGTGCTAACTCATGTAATCTATTTTTAATATCAATATCAATACAATTACCTTCAGCATCAAATTTACTAGATGCACTTGGTATTGATACATGATGAGGAACTATCCAAGCACGAAGATGACGTGCTACTAATCTCAATCCATTCAAAGAATTGGTTGCACCAATACTACCTCCTGCAACACCAATCAAACCAATCAATTTATTCTCGATTTCTTTTCTTCCAATCAAGTCAATTGCATTTTTCAATACTCCAGAATATGCACCATGATATTCAGGAGTTCCCCAGATAAGTACATCTGCATTATCTATTTTTGATTTGAATTTAAAATAATCCTTTGGAAAATCCTTTTCATTTTTAATCTGTTCACAGAATGGAAGATTGTATTCACGTAAATCAACACAATCTATTTCAGCACCTAATTTCTGTGCTTCTTTTAAGGTAACACCAATTGCAAAACGTGTATAGCTCACATCACGTAAACTTCCTGCGATTGCAACTATTTTTAGTGGTTTATCCATAGTTTATTTCCGTGTTTATAACTTTAAAATATAAGGAAAATATCAATTATCTATTACTCATTCCACACAAAAAAATTATTGCAGTAGACAAATATCAATCTAAATTTTGCTTTTGAGAATATTTTAAAAATGGGCCACGCCAGATTTGAACTGGCGACCTCACGGTTATCAGCCGTGCGCTCTAACCAAGCTGAGCTAGTAGCCCTGTAAGTGTTATCTATTGATTTTATGTTCAATAAAAAACAATGAGGTGTTAACCTCTAATCTTTTTATTACATAATTAGTTTTTTAATTTGTGGTTATTACATTAATTTTTAATCCATTTTCTAGTATTATTAGATTATATTCCAATCATAAATGGAACACAATATCTGCTGCTATATGTAATACAATCATTACAATACCAATCCACAATATCACAGATGATAATCGTTGAGTGTTACTGAATGTATTCACTTGATTTATTATATCATCATATTCCTCTTTTGTTATCCAAATTCCTTTTTTATCTTCAGTCATGATCTACACCTCAACATATAATACAAAAACTACAATTGAATTAAATAAAACTACAATTGTAGATATAAGCACATAACTTTTCAAAGATAGAAAATTATCACCTGATATATACTTACTTAATACTATGTAGAAACCAAATACACATAGTATGATTGCTATTATTAGAATAATAAAAATACCCAATGGTATCGGTTTACTTCCATCATCCACATCACTATGTGCCATGCTTGTAGTAATATATGATAGCAATAAAATTGCAATAATTAAGAAGGAAAATTTGAATGAATATTTCATATGATTTCTACTCCGGTAAAAAATGAAGAGCCATAGTGAATACAAGATGGAAAAATAATGTCATAGTTACTGCTAAAAGTGTCATTAAATTCTCTTTACTTGTGAATTTTGCAGCATTAAAATAATCGATTAGGTCTTCAGTATTCATTAATTACTACTCCAGTGTAAAATAGGATCCAATAGCATATGAAAACTAGTAAGCAATACAAGCGCAATTGTTCCTTTGACAACTGATTTTTGTTTTTCATTGATTATTTTCAATTTTTCAATTGCCATGTGCATAGTTTAATTTTATAACTGCCTTATATTTAATTTCTGATAAATGAAAAACTAATGATTCACTTCAATATTTTAGATTGATCTTATACTCCGGTAAAATTTGAAATCAAAAAAATTATCCAAAACAATTCATAAATGGACTTTCTGTCATAAGAAAATATGAAAAGATTAGAACTTCTCTTTCTGATATATTATCTGGTGTCTCATATGGTGACCTTACTTTTTCAGCTTCATTGAGCCATAAATGAGCCATTATATAAAGGTCCAATGTAATTCCTTTTGGGTACATATCTTTTATTTCCATACTTTGATATTGATTATATGCATTCATATATCCCTGTATAAAATCATTCAATTCTACTTTTGTATTGATAACATTATTTGTTGATTTGTATTCTTCAAATGCCATATGAGCAAATATACTCGCAATATCAAACATCCTATCTTTCATCAAATTATCAGAAATTCTTGGTCCAAGATTGACTATAAAGGCAATCCCATTTTTTATATTTAATGTTGTTGTGGCCTCACCTGTCGGTTGGAATGTTATATTTTGTATTGATGGATCTACAATAAGATCATATGCACCAAAGCTATCGGATATTTTGTTGAATTGATCTTCGAGTAAATATGAAAAAGCTTCTCTTTCTTCATCTGTAAGAGGCATATGTACAAGTAAAAATAAAATATATTCTCTGACAACACTCTCATCTGTGGGTATAGTTTTAGCACCATGTACGGCTGAAATTATCCTTCCAAGTAAATAATTTTTGGCCTCTCCAGATATTGATAGTTGATCAAGAGTGTATCCAGAATGAATTTGGAATACAATATATTTTTTATCATAAGAGCTTTGTATAATTGGGTAAGTTCGTATATCATGGTATGATAGGAGGCTCTGTTCTAGATCAGAATATCTCCTCATATCTCTATCATAATTATCTTGAAAGAAATACTGCTTAATTATTACATTCTGAACAAATTTTCCCTGATCAGTACCAAAATTGATTGTTACTGAAAATACATTGACATCCCCAACTTTCTCCACGTCATAATTGAAATTATCTACATTTATAAATCTTGAGGGTATACCATCTGGACTCAATAATTGTTCTTTATACATAGGAGAGATTAACTCTAATATCTCAGTTATATCTGGCCGGGAAAATATAGAACTCATATTTTATTTATCAATCCAAAATCATTTAATAATCAATTGCTGAGTGGAATAGTATTTTTTGAAAAATTAGTTTATTTTTTTATTTTATTCTCCTAAAAACAAATTAATTTAATAGATATTAAATTCTTTTTTATGTAAAGAATTCAAATTGAGATGTGTAGATCATGCACAATAATCATTTTTAACAATAAAACTAAAATTAGATTGAAATAGATTGAACAGCTTATTTAATACTCGATACAATAATTTTTTAGTGAATACATTCAATAATTATAATTACTATAAATTATTACTGATAATTAGTAGTTTAACACCCTTGAAGACTAAAATACTGCTTATACTGTCACATATATCACCTAAACAATTAACTGCAACTGAATTAACTGCCCTGCTTGGTTATTCAAAAAGCTCAAGGATAATCTACAGAGGAGTTCTAGATGAATTGGAGAAAGATCAATTAATAAAATTAGTAAAAATATCAAAGAAAAAGTATTCAATTCAAATAAACATTAATCATCCAATGATGAATATATTAAATGAGTTAAGCTATGAATTTGGTGAGGACTATTCTCAAAGACTACTAGATATTTTGGAGGATAGAGAATGAACAGAATTAATATTAAATTATTAACCATATTTTTTATTATTATAACTATAATCAGCTATAATTTATTGTCATCATTGCCAAATAAGGAAATTAATACTGAAGATCAATCTATTAATGAAGTAAGTGAATTGGAAGGTATTGATATTTCACCCACACCAAAGAGATCAATGCATAATTTTGTGAGTTCAGTTATAATATCATCAGTTATCATTACATTATTAGCAATCTACTACCAATTTTTTACATTGAACTCTGAGATTAGGAATTACATATTATCAGCATTAACACTTGCAGGCTTTAAAAAAACAATGATGAAATTTCCCTCATTGATTGTTAGTGATGAGATACAATTGAAAATAACTGGAATGAAAAAAATAAAAATTATTATTACAGGTCCTTTTTATGATAATTATCAAGAATTTGGATTACAAAAAAATATTAACAAAAAACTATCTATTTTATCAAGTAGAATAATATCAGATATAGAATTGTTACCATTAAAATTATTGCTATTCAAAGAGTATATACTTGAAAATAACAAATAAAGAGAAACTAATACCATAATTTAATTGAAAATATATAAAAATTCCATAGACAAAATGAAAAGAGCTAAAATAAATAAATAAATCATATTATTTGAAGTGAGTTACAAAGCGACATTCAAAATCTTACTTTTGGGTAACGGGGGCGTAGGTAAGACAGCAGTGGTACAGAGATTTGTTCATGGCAAATTTAAAGAGTCATATCAAATGACAATTGGCATGGAGCCCTATAGTCGCTATGAAACGATAAATGGAGTGAAAGTTGTATATTCCCTTTGGGATATTGCAGGACAAGAAAAATTCCGTGCAATGCGTCAGATATTTTTCCAGGGTGCTCGTGGTACGATAATTGTATTTGATCTAACACGAAGAGAATCTTTTGAAAAAATTGAAGAATGGATGGAGGAAAGTAAAGCAGAGGCCAATGATCAATTATTTTTATTAATAGGAAATAAGAATGATTTGGAAGATGAAAGAGAGATTTCACTTGCGGAAGCTAATAATTTAGCAAATGAATTAGGTTTTATTGATTATATAGAAAGTTCTGCAAAAACAGGAATGAATGTTGAAGCAGCTTTTACATTGCTTGGATCCAAATTACTAGAAAAGTATGCGCCTAAGAACAGAAAATAATAACTAGTCTTTATTTACTATCATTCTTGATTGATAATACAATTATCATAGAAAGCAACAAAAATAATATCCCAACCCATACTTTAAAATTATATCTTGTACCAAGAATAAATTCAATTGTGAAAGGAATTGTCATCTGGAACAAAAGCAGTATAGAAGCAGAATTTGCACTGATTTCTTTTAATGCTTCAAAATACGCAATAAATGCAATAATAGTGGAGAAAATAATTAACAATATCAACCACATAAATAATTCATTGTTCATAGGTACAAATAAATGTTCAAAAAATAAACCAAAACTAAAGCTGACTATTGAGATAATTAATAGAACAATATAGAACAATGCAAATATATCCAGTTCTTTATTCTCAACAGTACTATATCTTGAAGTTGTAACAATATAGACTGCATAGCTAAAAGCAGATAATAATAGGAAAATAACACCAATAGTTGAAAGATTTTTACCAGAAAAGTTTTGATCAGATGTAATGGCAATTACACCAATTATACCAATAATAATGGCGATAAAATGTTTAAGGTGAATAGTTTCTTTGAGAACAATAAATGATAGAAATGGTACAATAATTAGGAAAATTAATGATAACAATGATGACAAACCAGGTGGAACTAACTTTTCTTGCCCCATATATTGTAAAGTTAATCCAATTGCTTCTGATACACCAATCATCCATACCCATTTATTATTAATCATCTTTATGATTATATCTTTTTTATTTTTCATAAATGGGGTGACTACAATGAATGAAATGAAAAATCTGAGAAATAAGAATGTATATGGTCCAATAATTCGAAGACCTTGTTCTATAAAAATAGTTGAGAGACCCCATCCAAATATTGCAATTGCAATTGCACCATAACTTCTAACACTTGCCATAGATTTACTTTTTTTTTGTGGTATTGAAGTTTTTAGTTCTGTCAGATAATTTAATATTATTATAAGTAAAAAATGTAAAAAAATATTGATGAAATTTATTATAGAAGTAAAAGGACATCCAAATATAATTGGAAGGCATAAAAGTACGTGGCAGATAACAAAGGACCCCCATTTAACGATCAAAGGGGACTGTATAATTGGAGTTTCAGCATCCAAAGGAGCAATAGATCTACCTTTTGAATTCAAGCAGCATCTAAAAGAGGAGAAATGGTATTTGGTATCAATCGAAATTGATGACAACAGCATTATATCTGGAAGATTCAAAGGAAATAATCAAATGAAGTTGTCTAGCATAGATGATATGGTATTTAGAAAAAGTGAATTTGTATGTGATAGAACAATAGGTATCTCAGGAGAATTTGTAGCGAAAGATATCCCAAGAGATTTTATAAGAAGAATTAAAAATATGGATGTAAATTTCAAAATTTGTATTAGCTTTGATTAATATATTACAAAGCTCAATAATATTTTAATATCACAATCAAATAACCTTATTTGAAAAAAATGATTTATCTTGGGATATCTGGAATTGAATTTCCTCATTTAGATAAATACTTTCATAATATTGAAAATAAAATATTTGAATATAGTTTAAAATATAAGGTAATTGAATTGTATTCCTCACTTTATAGCACACCCACGGATGATAGAATAATATATTTAGATAATACTGATGATAATTTCACTATTGTTGGAAGGATGTTGAAGGATATAACCTATCAAGAGGGAATTATTCAAGATGATATTATTAATAATCATTTATGGGCAATTAAAAAACTAAAACAAAAATTTTCTTTATTGTTAATACATTTCAATCATAATTTTTCAAGATCAAACAAGCATATAGATTATATTGAAGATTTGTTAAATAGTATAGAAAAATATTTTGATGGCCATATATTACTTGATTTTGCAAACAAAACTTGGTTTAGTTTTGACGAAAATTTGAAGAATTTGATAAACAGATATTCAAGTAGTATTGTGAATTCAGATAAATATTTAACTCCTCATAATATGAGAAATCCAGATATTTTCTATTTGAGATTGATGGGTGACAAATCATTGGTTCCAACAAATAGTTTTGGTATAAAAAAAATAAATAAAAATAGAGATTTAAATTACTGGTCAAATTATATAAATTCCCTTAGTAAGCGTCATAAACTAATTTATGTCATTATTGGGAATCACTTTTCTGGAGATGCCTATCAAGATTTAATTTATCTTAATAATCAATTAAAGAAATTTAACATAAAATAATGATGTACTATTCAAAAATGATATTCACAATATCAATTATATCTTTATAAATTAATTTTGGACGAACTAGTTTTTTATGCAGCAATTCCCATAGCTTACTATGAGCTTTTATCTCTTTCAAAAAATTATCCAATCTCTGAACTGCCATATGAAACGGTCCAATAAATGCATAACAACTGGTTAAATCATCAATATTCTGAAAAATTAGATTATATTTTCCATATTTTATAGATTCAATTGATCCATTCTTACCTTTGATAGCATTTGAAATTCCGAGATCAGAGGCCATTAAAAAGCCACCAATTAAATTTTTATTGATCACTTCATTGTTATTGAAACTTTTTGTAAACAAAGAAACACCTGTATTGTTTAATAATAAAATAAAAACAGGTTCATCAAACTTATTTAATTTTACATTAATATTCTTTTTCTTTAATAATAAATTAAGAGTTTCATGAAGATTTTCTTCCTCAATTTTCTCTAAAACTGAATTATTGCTATCAATCAATAAATTATATCTCCGCATTTTATTTGTGAATGTTATTCGCTCTTCAGTTATAAATTCAAGCAGCTTCTCTAGATTTTGTGTTTCAGCAGTTTCATAAGCTTTCATAAGCATTAATTGTGCTTGCTTTAGATCTAGTTTTATCAGATTCAACCTATAAAGTAGTAAATAAGTTTTTGATAATAAAGAATATGATTTTTGTTGGTTTGCAATTTCAATGAGAGTTTGGGTAATTACACCTAATTCATGTAAAATAATTTCATTTTTTATCATTTTATATTCATATAACAATAGATCACAAAGGTTTAGCAAAACAAAAACATTAAGTTCATGATCAATTATATCATCAAATGCAATTTCTTTGAATATTTGAAGTGCATCTGACCGTGAAATAATTCTATCTGATGATTTGATAATTGAAGCATTACAAATGTTATATCTGAGAGTAATTATTTTGGATGCACTTTCATCATTCAACTCAGATAATTTATTAAAGTAAAGTTTTGCTTTTCCCAAATCATTAATTTCTAATGATAAATGAACTAATTCATACAATGTTTCTGCAAGAGACTCTTTGTTGTCTAATTTCATCCTTGAATTTAATGCTTTAAGGAAAAAGTTCAAAGATATTGATAAATCTCCCTTCATTCTATAGGACAGACCTATATCATGAAGACAATATGCTATGAGAATTTCATTATTCATCTGCATAAAAATTTGCATCGCTTCAAGGTTGTGCTCTAAGGCTAGATCTATTTCTCCTTTAATCTGATAAATGGTAGAAATATTAGCTAAACTGACGGCGATTCCTTGGGTATCATTAATATTTCGCCGAATTTTTAAACTTTGAAGATAATATTCTAATGCAGCATTCACATCACCCATATATCTTGCATACAAACCCCTAATATTGTACAAGCTAGCTTCATATTTATAAAAATCATTATTTTTTGCAATTTCATCTATCTGTTCAATAAATAGTATAGCCTCATTTATTGTGAATGCAGCATTATCATAATCAAATAACCTAATGTATGAAATTGATTTATTTAATATTCCACCTAAAACCTCAACTACAATATTATCCTTACTAGCATTTCTTATGATTTCAAAAGATAAATTCAAGCATTCATTAAACTCACCTATTTTTTCGTATTTTTCAGCTATTTTATTTAGAATACTGTACTTATCATTACCAGATAAAACCATAGATAGCTGTTTTGCAGTCTCTAATTGCCCATTATTGATATATTCCAAAATCTGATTCAATCTAATAAATGCTCACCAAAGAGTTATTTTTTCTCTTAATAAATTATTAAAAGAAGATATAAAAGAATAATTAAATTTGTTTAAATTATCTAGCATCATTGTATTAAATATAATATCTAAAATTAAACAAATTTTTATTATTGTATCTCTTAGTTAAAAAAAAAATTACTAAATCAGGGTGTATGATCTTAGATGAAACAAAACAGATAGAATTAGCTCTTATAACACCAGTAGGTACAACAGACACTTTAGAACAATTAAATATCAGAGATCAGATTGTGGATCAAAAAAAACAATTAGATAAAATTCATAAAATGGAATATGGAAAATTAAATCTACTTACAAAGGAAATTTTAGATAAAGAAATAAAAGAAGTGTTTGATAAATATAATATTACAAGATATGGTTTATCACCAATATTACCTGAGTTTTTGTATGTAAATGCAACCATTCACAATAATGAAAAATTAGCAATTGTATTCAATTATCCCATGAGATATAAAGAAATGCAAGATGCACCTTCAATTGGCTCAGCTACTGAAATATTGAGAGCTTATAAAGTGGTTGGAGAAGTAGTTGTTGAAATAACAAAATCACTAAGATCTATTGGAATCTTTGCACGTGGTCATCATCCACTTGGAGATAGTCAAGATTATCATCATCTGTTAATGCCACCAATGGCTTATCATGCAGGTTTAGGGGAGAAAGGAAGAACTGGTTTGTTGATAGATCATGTTCTAGGACCAATGGTTAGAATTGGCGTTATTACAGTTAATTCTGAATTAAAAAGCTCAGGTCCAGTAATAAAAGGAATAGAAGAATTTTGTAAAAGGTGTTTATATTGTGTCCCTCATTGTCCAACAAAAGCATTGTCTAGTACTAGTTTTCAAGAGTATCTAAAAAAAGGAGCTAAATTCAAATTCAAAATTAATGCTGATAGATGTATAAAGTATTTTGAAACGCATAATGCATGTGGTAGGTGTGTAGTACATTGTGTATTGGACAAAGAAAATAAACATGAAATAGGAAAACGAATGGATAGAATAGAAAAATGGTATGACAAGTGGATTAAATCAGGGGAGATGAAAAAATTGAATGCAGAATATTTAAATAAAGTTTAGAAAAAATTACATTTTTTTTGTAATAGAAACAATCAAAACCCGATTTTTAACTGTTAAATCATATTCTTTTTCTATTTCATGGTTAAAACTGATAGTTTCTACATATTTGGGATCACCTTCAACAATAATTTGCATGCTTTTATCCAGTATTGTGATATTTACTTGATCTTTATATTTAATTCCAGGTATTTCAAAAATTAATTCATAATGATCTCTATATTCGATTGAATCAAAATATGGTTTCACTATTTTTGGATTCATGGTGTTAAAGCTGAAAGAAAAGCTAAAATTATTTAATTTATCACTATTATTTAGGAAAGTTTTTGAGAACATATCAGTAATTTGATTGATTATATCTTTGAATTCATTTGGTAATATTTCATCATCTTCCATTGAATCACTTCCTAAAAATAGGATGTATTTTTTAATATTTAAATATACCATTCAGGTACTGTACTCATAGTATAATTCTAAAATGATTATTTTGCTGAAAAACCACTTAAAAAAAATAAAAAATTTAATAATTAATTATAGAGATAACAACGTAAATATAAATGGAAATTTATGTATTATTATAGTGCTCATTTCAGTAAGGAACTTTAATATTTTAATATTTAAATTGAAAAAAATGCTGAATAGTAATGAGAATATAGTTTTAGAACCAAAGAAAAAAATTGAAATAAAACTAAATAAAATTGAAAAACTATTTTTATCAAAAGTAAATACTTTGGAAAAATTATTAGAAAAAAATATATTATCTGATATTAATCAAAAAATAGGTAATGAACTACTACAAAATGCCAACCATTTTCTAAATTCAGATTTTATTGGTAATAGTAAGATTAGATTAAAAAACGGAAGTATTAATTTATTAAAAGAAGATGATTTTTCAATTTGGGTAAACAATGAATTGGCCTACTTAAATGAGGAAATTTCAGTTTTTATCAATGTTATTGAAAGGATGAACAAATAAAATGTATTCAAAATCAATTATTACTGAAAATTATGATCCAAACATAAACTATCAATTTAGCTTTATATGGGAAAATTATCATCCAGGTGAAACATTAATCAGCTTCATCTCTGAATATTTAATGCCAAAGGTGGAAAAAAAAGTATTGGAAATTTTAACCTATGAAAAATATTTGATTCTTTTACATTGGGATAATAAAATACAATTAGGATATATCGTGATAATTTCTTTTGAAGTTGAAAAGTATCTTGATGATTGTATTAATTTTGCAAAATCCTTGTGGGATTTAATTTTAACCCCAATAGAATCATATAAAAAAAATGAAAATAAAGAATATGATTATTCTAATTCCAGTATGAACTATATTTTTGAAATAGATTGGATAAAAAGATCTTTAATGGGAGGTAAAATAGAATTTACCATCGAGAAAAATCGTGAAAAATTTGTATCTCAATTTTCTAATTTCTTATATGTATTTAGATGGTCAGTGTATTCATTAGACTATGCTAATTTTGAACAAAACAGAGTAATTTTCCATTTTCATAATCAATTGATTGATCAAAAATATTTCACATTTGAAGAATATTTTTTGAAGATAACTGATTTTTCTGATAAACAATTTCAATCTTTGATTGATAAAATAATTATATTATCATTTCAATTCGAAACAAAGAAAAGAATGGAAACATTTCTAAATAATTTCCATGTCATAAACAAATTAGTAGATACAGAAATCACAAAGATTGATAGAATTAGAATAATTAAAAGTAATATAGAAATGATGATAGCTATTGATAAAAAATATATAGTTAATAATCTAACCAATATAGTTTTAAGTTTGCCAGATCAGCAAAATAATGAGATATTTATTGATGAATTGTTAGCTATTTCAGATATTTTAGAAAAAATTGGAATTCAAGAAAATGAAGACATAATAAAATTAATTGATGGTACAATTCTTGACATAGTTATTAATAGCAATAACATTGATAAAAATGAATATATAATGAAATTGACACACAAGTCTTTAAACTGGGGTTTAGATCATTTTATAGGTTATTTAAATTTAATAATTAATATTTTCAGCAAAGATAATATAAAGCTATTATTACAAATAGCAGGTGAATTTGAGAAAGAGCTTATAATTACAAATAAAGGTATTTCATGCCTAGTTCATATAAATGAAAATTGTGGTGAATTTTCAAAAGCAATTGAATTAAGATTATTAGCCATTAACCTCAATAAAGATGAAACATCAAAATTTTATGATACAATTAATAGTTTAATTGAAATAGCAAGCTACAAAGAAATTAGTTTGCAAATTTTTGAAAGTGAAATAATCAAATATTTTGGATATATTTTAACAAATTTTCCAGATAAAGAGATATTAGAAATATATTTTAATGAGTTGATCACTAAATTTTTAGATAATAATCATACTGAAATTGTAATATCATTTATAAGATGGATACAAAATAATATTGAGAATATTGAAAATAACGAAAGGTTAAATTTATTTAAAATACTCAATTCAACAATACTAAAATATCCTGAACTCAATAAAATTCAATTAAAATTTCAATTATTATACTTCAATCAATATTTAGATCAGTATTCAAAAAGTGATGATCAGAATTTATTAGAAAGTGCAGATAGATTATTAAAAAATATATTTAACCAAGCCGATCCTTTAGACAGTAAATACAAAGAAACCCTAACTATAATAACACAATCACTTGTGCTATCTGCTTCTAAATATCAAGAATGGGAATTAATTCAAGAAGCCATTCATCGTTTTAGTTTATTAATGAATGATAAAAAATACTTTCAAAAAGCAATTACTAAAATTTATATCAATGCTGGGAAGTCTAGAAATCAAATCAAAATAATAGACAAAGATAAAAAAGATATTGGATTAAAAATATTTGATGAAACTATCAGATTGATTTCTAACAATCCAAATCAAATTAATTTAGCATTTTCTTTTCTTCCTGTTGCAAAAGAATTAGCGTTAAAATCAAATGATTTCAATAGATTCATGATTTATTCAACATTAGAAATGAATTTAAATAAAATTAATGGAAAACAATGGATAGACAGTTTAATTGAAGCCATATTAAACCTGATAAATAAAAATTCAATAGATTATGCTCGACAACTATTTGAAGCAGGATTAAAAATTGATATGAATGAAAAGGAAGAATATGAATTACTGAGTAGACAACTAGAATTAGCTGAATTAGAATTAGATATCGTTAATGTAGAAGAGATATCAATAAAAAGAAAAAGATTAATTGAATTAGCCGTAAACAATGAAGGAATTGCAACTGAAGATGAAATAATAAACTCATTCCGAAATGGAATATCTGAGATAATGTCAAAGGGTAATACTCATTACTTACACTCCTTTTTACTAAAAGCAATCAAATTTGGAGTTGATAATAAAATAAATGATCTTACAGATTTTTATAATGCCCTTAAAGATAGTTTTAATGCAGTAATGAGTGATTATAAGGACAATCATGATGAAAGTTCCTATTCAGAAATAATATTTATTTTGAGGGAATTATATAATATTTATCAACATAATGATAAAAATATTATATTCGAATATGCAACTATTGTACTCAAAACAAATAATTTATTGTATAATAAAGATATGAATTTATCTAATTTAATAAAAAATTTATTTATTATAAAAGAGTTTACCAATTATTTTAGCACTCCAGACAGTATAGTTGAAGATGTTAAATTGGAAGAGTACATAAATACTGTCAAAGATATGTTTAATTTAGTTTCCAAAGAAAAAAATGTCTCAACAATGATTAAAATTATCATGGGTACATTAGAATTCTTAATTATCTTTAATGAAATTGAGTATATAAATTTCATATTTAATAAAATTTTTTCAATACTTAAAAAATCTTTAATCAAAGAGAAAGCCCCAAATGGTTTATTTATAGTAACCATAATAGAATTTGAAAAAATTAATAGAATCCTGAAGGATTATAATAAAAAAGAGTTAGAAAAAGAATTTTTAATGAAAATAATAAAACTTATTGACGTGATAAACACATTCAAAAATTTAAAAAATCATGAATTATTAGATAAATTTGATTATTTTAGAAATATTATAATGAATGACACATCATTAGGTTTTAAAAAATTTAAAGAAGATTATAATGAATACATCCAATTAATTGATAAAGTTTATATCTCACGTTTACATTCTGTTTAGGTATAAAAGATGGCAAGTGAACCACCTCCACTTGAAGGAAGGGGATTTCTTGTGAGTAAGTTAAATTTATTCATTATGCTTGTAAGAGACAAAATAGCATGAATTTAGAAGTAAATAATGCTTATTGAAGAAATAAATCTAATTAATATTCTTACACATTTAATTTGACTGCCGATTATGTATGAAATCGACAGATTATAATTTTTCTGTTGAACTGAGTGATGGTTTACAAGAGTTGTAAGTGCAAATAATAAATAAATTTCAGTATTAAATAATTTATAATCTGGAAAAACAGGAAAAATCATTTTATAGAAATTTTTTCAGTAAATCTATCATAGTCATAACGTTATACTTTTCGCTGTTGTAAAAATTGACGTGTTTAGTGAAACCTATCGCACTATTTGGCGATTTATATGGATAAAAATTTATTATTAAATGACAATTTATGGACACCAAGGTCCAAAGCAATAATATTTGCAGATGAAGATGTAGATGGAATTTGCTCGGCAGCAATAGTTGGACGTAGATACAACAATTGCGAATTTATTTTTGTTAATGCTCGTACCTTAGGTACAAAGCTAATACAAAATATATCTAAACAAGAAGAATTAAAAATGGATTACAATAATATAGATATATTCATTGTTGACGTAGGCATTAACAAAGCCAATATAATGAGTATTGAAAAATCAGTAACTTTGTTAGTTAAAAAAGGTACTAGAGTATACTATTTTGATTCTCACTCAAATAAATATGATGGAAAAACATTATTAACAAATCTAAAAAGGGCAAATGTATACGTTTATGATGGTAAAATTGGCTCAGCAGCTGCAAGTATAATTCAAAAATATCTAGGAAATGAAGATACTCAGAAACTAAGGTTGTTAGGTGCATTAAGTGATAGAGAGATTAAATTAACTAATAAATATAAAAATGAAAAACAAGGTTTACGTGCACTTCAAGCTGCTGTGGCATGGGGTGCTTATAAAGATACAATGTTTTTAGAAAAAATTACTAGAAAATTAATTAAATATCCAGATCTTGATTTAGAAAGTGATCGAGATATTTTAGAATTTGCAATCAAAGCTAATAACCATAGAGATAATTTATTAAGACATGTATTCAAAAAAGCAAGTGTTCTTACAATATCTGAAACACCTAGAATTTTAGCAGTAATGGTGCTTGATCGTAATGATTTTGGGAAAGCAAGAGGTACAATTGCTGGAAGATTAGCTGGAGAATGGGGTGCAGCCATACTATTGATCACAAAATCAGTTTCAGAAAATGACTATTATGCAGTTACTATAAGAAATTCTTACAATCATAAGTTAGACTTGGAAATACTTGGTCAATTATCTAGAACAAAAAACTCAGGTGGATCAAAGGGTGCATATAGATTAACAATTAAAAAAGATAATTTATTATTATTTTTAGCAAAAGTACAAGAATGGAGTAATCGATTACCACCACCTTGGTATATGAAAAGAAGAAGTGCTTATATACCATCAAAAATAAAAAGCAAAAACGAAATAACTAGAGAAGGACCATCATCTAATATTGAAATTAAATATTCTAGAGAGGATAGAATTAAAATGGCAGATAATAGGGGTAAATTAAGTATTAAATCAAACTCTTTAGAAATTGAGCAACCAATTAAAAAAGATATTCAAAAAAATTTGAAAAAGAATATTCCAGATGATTCAGCCATTGAAATTTCAGAAAATAAGAATAAAGAGAAATTTGTTGATTTATCGGATATGGATCTATAAAAATTAATAAACTAAATTCAGTTATTAATATGATAAAAAATTAATATAAACTATTGATTTATGAAAAATAAAAAATATTTTTTACTTTATATGATAATAATTTTGAAAATACTATATTCAACCTTCCCAAATGTATTTGATAAAAACTACAATATTTTTAATGATTTTAATATTGAGTATATTCATTATAAAGTAAATATATTTTATATAGCCACTTTTATTTTTGTTGTTATTATTTTTTATAATAAAAACGTATATAATTTTTCAATAAATTTAGAAAAGTCAAATTTAAAATTCTTTCCTTTTAAAATGGAATGGAAAACTTATATATATATTGAAAGTAAAAATAATGCACAATATAATCAAATTTCAAATGAAATTACCACTTTTTTGAAAAATAACAACAGTATTAGCTGGGGATATTCTATTGAAAAAATGGAAAGTAAAATTGTGTATAAATTAATCATCTGTAAAGTTAATAAAATATTTCCAAGTAAAAAAATTGCAGTATTAAATAAAGTCAAAGGAATTTTATTATTAGCAGGTATAAAAGATATTTCAATTTCACAAATTCATAATAATAATAATAATTTTAAAAGTTATAATATTATAAGTGATAAAGTAAACATAAGCACTGAAAATATAGTAAAATCACTACAAAAGATAAATTTATCTAATTTTAACATACTTACTAAAACTAGATGTGTAAAAATATCAGATTATAGTTCTTTGATCAGATATTTAAAAAAACTCATCAGAAATAAAAATCAACAATATAATACAATATTTATTGATGAGAAATCATCAAGTAAAATCACTTCTAGATACAGTAGAAGGGTTTTTGGTAGTAATTATAATACTATAACAAATATGATACTAAATTTATTTGGTGCAGAAGCAAATAGAGACCAACGCTTGTATGAATACATGTTAAATGAATTGCAAATTATTGATAATTCAACAAATTTAAAAGATAGTGAATTTAATATTAGGCTAGAATCAATATTAAAAAAAGTTCATTGGGAATTATATATTTATGAATATGAAATAAAAATACTAGTTTCAAAAAAGCAAATTGATATTAATTTCTTATCTTCAATTTTTGAAATCTTTCAATATAAAATAACAAGCAGTACTAGTAAAATAAACGTAACTTTTAGCAATCAAATTTGGAAAATTCTGCAATTTCCTAAAAAGTATAAGATAAAAATAATAGATCAAAATAGTATTTCTAATAATCAAGTAAGTCCAAAAAATATTATTGGATATACTAAATCAGAAAATTTTAAAATATTTCCAGTTGGTTTATGTGTAAAAGATTTTTCAGAAGGTGGATTAATTGCAGGTGCGATAGGTACAGGTAAAACTACTTTAAGACTCAAAATAATGAAGTTTCTGTTGGATGAAAAAGTAAGAGTTATTGACTTTGATATAAAAGGTGATGCTTCTAAATACAAAATATTGAGTAATCAAGGAAAAGTATTGATCCCAGGAATTAATTTCACAATTAATCCTTTTGACTGCCCTGCCAATATATCATACAAAAGCCATAGTGAAAATTTATACAGTATGTTCATTGAAACCATAACAGAAGATGAATTTACTACTCCACAAAAAAATTTGCTATTTAAAGCAATTTATAAAACTACTCAAGATAAAGGTAATGCAAGACAATTTATTGAAAATATTTTATTGATAAGTTATCAAGAACAACTTGTGGTGGATAATAAACAAGATATTACTGCTCAATCATTAATTATAAAATTCAATTGGATGCAATTTAGTTTAGGGTCTATTTTTTGGAAAAAAACTAGTTCATTAAATTTGGACAATTATAAAAATAATTCATTATTTTTTGATTTATCTAAATTAAATCAAATTGCAACACATGATCAGATTAGATTTATAGTTGATATAATAATGAATAATGTGATGTCATCAGTAAATGATTTTAATCCTTCTAATTATAAGGGTGCACCAAAATTAATCATTTTTATTGATGAAGCTCAAATTATTATGCCGAAAAATTCAGGTCAAAAATTAACTAAACTAGAAGAAACACTTTCAACACTAAGATATAAAGGAGTATCAATTATTGCAACAGGAATATCAGCAGACCTTATGAGCCGAATATTATTAGATACTAATTTTGTTGCTCAGTTTAGAAGTGAGTCTGAGTTATTATCAAGGAAATTAGGATTAGACAAGAGTGATGATGTTATTTCTAAACTATCCAACTATGAATGTATTATTAAAATAAAAAGCATGGGTATATTATCAAGCCATATTTCTATTAACGACTTTCAATATAATTACAATAGCGATTATAATTATGAAGAAAAACAAATATTTGAAAGTCTAGATAGCTTTACAATTAATTATATTTCAGTATTAAAAATTAGAATCAAAAGTGTGTTTATTTCTCATTTTATTTTATTAAATAAAATTAACAAACAACTAGAATTAGAGGCTAATTTATTTTTCAAATCTGAGATACTCCCGTTCATTAAAAATCAACAACAAAACAATATCTCAGATTTGATTGAATTAATAAATATCAAATATATTTCTCTTGGTAATTTAAATGTATTATCTCAAGTAGTGAAAGAGGAACCAGAACAATTTATATTACATGTCTTACATATTTATTATTTAAATTTGATTGAAAATCCACTGCATTATAAAAATAATACTCAAAATATATTGATTTCATCAGTAAACAAAGCCATACAATTAGTAAAATTGCAATTCATTGAAAGCAACTATAATGTAACAATTGATACAATATCTCATTTTGAAGTATTATATAACAGAATATTAAATAATAAACTAGTTATAAAATTAGACTATATTAAATTTATAGAAGAAACTAAACAGTTGTTAACTTTATCAATTAATTCTAGTATTTTTTACAATGCTCCAATTGAAAGTAATATTAACTTAGAAGAAAAGATTGGGATCGCATATGATCTGAATATAATCACCCATGAAAAATATTTAAACTATATTAAATTTATTAATATATTCAATGTTAAAATAATAGCAGATAAAAATAATATCAAATTAGCCTTAATTATTGCAAATGAATTAACTAATCAATCTGTTTTTTGCACAAAAATAACCCCACCACCTAGTTTACTTGATTATTGAAAACAATTAAGCGAATGAATAATAATTAAAATTCATTTGCTATATTGTAAAACAATATCTTTATCTTATTAACAGACTTTAATACTTCATTAGACATATTATTAAAAATATCATTTGACTTTATTTGTATTCCTAGGAAATATATTTTTGGCATATAGTCAAATTCATTTTTAATTAACTCAATGAAATCATTTATTGATTGTAAATGAGTTGTAGATTTTTTTTCTAAGATCGCTATTTGATCAATCAACACAATTTTACCAGGTTTTAACTTTAGATCAATTGCATCAATAATTATTATTAATTCAGGTTTTTTGTTTACTATTTTTCCTAGAAAATTAATTGGTACATTATAAGCATTTATTACTTTATTTTTATAATATTTCATATCGGATAAATATTTACCTATTTCAATAGCAAGAATATCATCACCCCTAAATTCATTTCCTAGAGTTAATATTATATGTCTACTATATTGTCTAAATAAATTACTAATTTCGCATATTAATTTTTTCATTTTCATCACTTTATTTATTATAGTGCATTTATCCATACAGAAGGTTTAATTGAAAGAATGATACAGAATAATACCAAAGTAAACATTGTAAATTTTATTGATAAAGGTGTATTGGATTCTTTCATAGATTTTAGTTCACTAGATGGTTTTTGCAAAACTAATTTTTGTGCGAAATTGATGTAATAAAATATAGATAGCATAGAATTCAGTATAAATATACCAAAATACAATATGTTTATGCCTGAAGTTGCTGAAATTATTATTATTGAAAATTTCGTCACAAATCCAAAAGTTGGAGGAAGTCCACTTAGTCCAAGTGAAGCTAATATAATTGCAAATGCAGTTAAATGTAATTTGTTTGCACTACCTTTTAATTGATTTATATTTCTTGTTTGCATTTTTTGGTAATAAACAAACAATATATTTCCAAAGCTAATAAATAAAATACCCTCTAAAAATAAGAAAGCAATAGCTTGGGCATAAACTGCATTTATCCATGATAAATTACCATTATTGTAGTCTGCAACAACTCCCAACCCAAATAAAAGATAGCCTCTTTGAGATATACTAGAATACCCTAGAAAACGTCTAATATCCAATTGGCTTAAAGCACCCAAATTACCGACAGTCATCACACACAATCCACCAAATATCAATATTTCACCATAATTAAAAATGCTTGGATCAAAAATATATAATACTAGCTTATATATGGAAATAACTGAAGTTAATGCAAATGACCCTGAAATAAAAGCTCCAACATTGCTTGGTGCAGCTCCATAGACATCTGGTGCCCAAGTATGCATTCCAATAAACCCAGCTGTCACTCCAATTCCAATCAAAATAAATGCTATTGATTGCCAAACTAGTACATTTGAACTATATCCCGGATTTTTTGATAATATATCATGTATCATTGTTATATTGAAAGTTCCAGTCAGTTGATAAAGTAAAGTGATACCATACAGTAAAAATATTGAGCCAATTGTAGATATTATTGCATATTTTATTCCTGCCTCTGAAGCTTCTTTTTTAGGTCTAATCGCAATTAATGCATAACCAGGTAGAACCATCAGTTCCCAACCTACAAAAATTGTGAAAGCATCATTACTGATTATTACAATTTGTATTCCAATAAATGATACCATCATAAGTATATAGTAATATAGTTTATAATCACCTCTGTCTGATAATAGTGTTTCCCATTTCAAATATTTTATAGAATAAATCATTACTAATGTGAAAATTATAGAAATAAAAAAAATCAATAACATATTTTTTTGATTAATTATTAATTCGATAGTTTGGTAGGATGGATTTTTAACAGGGTAATACTTTATCTCAGTATTATTTTCCAGAAATATTAAATTATATAAAATTGATATATTGATCAATAATGACCAAATAACCATAAAATATGCTTTAATTGACCATATTTCAAATTTTGATTCTACAATTCTGATTAAGGGCAAAATCCATAATGTTAAGATTGCTAATAAAAGTGGCAAGGGCATAAATAGTGTATTATACATTATAATATACCTCCTGATTGAACAAAATAAAGATATGAAGTTATTCCGGTCGCAGAAAGAACAAAAAGAAAAATGTTCCAAAAATGATCTCCACTTTGCATTCTAATAGAAACAATACTAGATTTATAAGTGATATAAGCTATTAAATTAGTAATTATGGCATCTATGTAAAATCCATTTTGAATTATATCTATTATCATTGAAGGGATAATTGGTTTAATTTTATTGGTATTCCATCCAATAGCAATACCAATTATTATCAGTCCAATTATTAAAAGAAATGGTAATATTGAAAAATGATAAAATTCATCCAGTGAATTATATCCAAAGTTAGTAAATAGATATTTCAGATAATAGTAGATCAAAGATGAGAATATAGTACCTGTAGATAAAATTATCAGTACAAATATATTAGATTTTGAAATCTTAATGAAAGTTGACTTATCATTAGGAAATAGAAAATATTTTAGCATTCTAACTGAGTATGCAGCTGTAAAAACTACACCTACATACAGCATTACTGCTGCAATGAAATTACCATCTTTGATCAAATATTCAATTATCACATCTTTACTAAAAAAACCACTGAACGGTGGAATTCCAATTAAAGAGGCTAAACCAATTAATAATGAAAAATATATTATCTTGTTTTCTTTTATATCAAATGTAATATTTCGTATGTCCCTATTATGGTGTGAATATAATATTGACCCAATTGTTAAAAATAATAAACCCTTAAATAAAGCATGATTTATCAAATGCCATAAAGATATAAAGGAACCATAATTTTTAATACCAATTGCTACCATCATATAACCTAATTGACTAATAGTTGAATAAGCAAGTATTCTCTTCATGTCATAAGTTCCTAATGCAGAAATTGATGCATATAATGCAGTGAATGAACCAATTATAATTATCAAATTATTGATATTTGTTGAATGTGGCGTCATTAAAAATCTAGAAGCCAAATATATTCCTGCATTAACCATTGTTGCTGCATGGATCAAAGCACTAACTGTTGTTGGTCCTTGCATTGCATCAATATTCCGTTTATCAGAACTAGAAATCCAAATATGAAGAGGAAATTGAGCTGATTTCCCCGCAGCTGCTAAAATAAATCCATAAATAATATTATTAGGTAAATAATCTGAAATTAATAAATCTGAAATTGTCAATGGATAATTATTTGATATTAATAGGAATATCCCAAAAATAAAACCCAAGTCTGCAAAACCTGTAACTATTAAAGCTTTTATACCAGATTTAATTACAAATTCGCCTACTTTTTCTTTAAAATAATAAAAACTAATTAATCCCCATTAACAAATGCCAACTATCTCCCATCCAAAAAATAAAAGTATTAAGTTATCAGATAACAGTAGTAAAAGCATTCCAAATAAGAATAAATTAACAAGTCCATAATACAAAGGAGCGTGTTTAGTTCTACCTATATACGTCCAAGAGAAAAATATTATAATTAAAGTTAACCAGCTTGATAATAGAGATATTATCAAAGACCAAGGATCAACAAAATAAGTTATTTCAATACTTGTATTTGCAATTATAAACCAATCTCCAAAATTAGATTTAATTTTTATCATTTTTAGTAATGTTGTAGCATTTATACTTAATATAATTGCAGTAGTCAAAGATGATGCAAATGCAACACCCCAAGACAAATATGTCTTTAATGATTTATCATTCAAAAGAGTGAAACTAAAAATAATTAACACACTTGAAAGTAAAAATATTAGTAAGATATCTAAAATCATAATATTATCTCCTTAAACTATTTATTTTCCTGATATCTATTGTTCCATGTTCTCTACCAACTTTAATTGCTAATGATAGGAGGAACGCAGATAATCCTGCACCAATAATAATTGATGTGATGACAACTGCATGGCCCAATGGATCTTGTCCATTGATAGTAGCAGAATATAATAATAATAAATTAACTGATGTAAGCATCATTTCTAAGATTAATATAATTTTCACAATATTATTTGCAATCATTATATTATAAAGTCCTAAAATTATGATTATTAGAACAGCAATATGGTAAACTTCAATCCCTAACATTTGTAATACACCTATTTTTCTCCTTCAGAAAGCATTCTTGGTGGTTTCCTAATAATTAACATACATGCAATTATACTTGAACCAAGGAATACTGCGTGAAAATATATTTCAGGTAATCTGTGATACCAAAGTGTATTCCCTACTTTTTGTGCATTTTCAATTGTTGAATTACTAGATGATGTCATTACAGTTATGGGATTTTTCAAAATTGGAAAAATAAGTACTGTAAAAAATATACCAATCAATAATTGACCCAAGGCTTTTTTAAATTCCTTCATTTTTCATATACCTCTAAATTCTCTTTTGGAAACACACTAAGAGATGCAAATAAAATTATGCCAGTAGTACCAGCATATATTGTTAATTGGAAAACACTCAAAAAAGGAGCACCAAGTACCCAGTATAGACCCGAAACTGCGATCATAAATACAATAAAAGCTATTGTTATTTTGTACAGCTCTTTTAATTCTAGTAACATAATCATACTTCCAATCATAATTATCAGTAGAAAAATCTCTACAAACATTATATTTATATTAAAACCTATATTATTCATTATTTCACCTTCAATTTTTCCCTATTATCAGATGGTACAACAATATTATTTGTTAAATTCAATGCATCAGTGGGACAAACATCCTCACATGCCCCACAGAATATACAACCATCAAGATTTATTACGGGTGTAAACTTTTTTTTCATATTTTTATGTAAGTGTCTCATATTTTCAGTTATTTCAATCATTTCAATAACAAAACTTGGACAGACTCTGTAACATCTTTTACATCCAGTACAAATATCATTATCCAAATAATGTCTTCCTCTAAGCCTTTCAGGCTTATTTAATCCTTTTGAAGTTATTGGGAAATCTACTGTCACAGGCTTAGTAAAAAAATTTTTTATTAATTCAATAAATATTTTCATATAATTCACTCCTAAATAATTATTATCAAAATAACTGACATAATTGATATTGGTGTTAACAAAGACCAAGTACCCTCAGTTATTTGACTTACTTTCAACCTAGCAAGGCTTGCTGAAAGCAATGACAGTATAAAGATTACTGCACTGCTCTTTAAAAGAAAATAAATTGTGAAAAGTATTTTTTTTACAATTCCGTCCATTCCAAATGTAGGACCTGTTGGCCCACCTAAAAAAAGAGTAACTGTTAATCCAACCATTAAAACTTCTTTTAAAAGTTCGCTAAGTATTATAAATGCATATTTTCTACCACTATATTCAACTGTCCATCCACCAGCAATCTCTGTTTCAGCTTCAGGAGTATCAAATGGAACTTTTTCCATCTCTGCGAGAGAAGTAATTAGAAAAATACAAAATGCTAAAAATCCAACACCCCAAATAACCCAATTATTGTCTCTTTGATAAATAACTATATCAGAAAATGAAAAGCTACCTGCAAGCATAACAGATGTAATACTTGCAAAAACTAATGGGATACCAAATGATACCAACTGTAATCCAGATCTACTCGCACCTATCATAGCATAATTATTTCCAGATGCCCATCCCAATGTTATTTGAATAGCTGCAAAAAGAGAAATTAAAAATAGAATCGCATACAAATCACCTTGATTATTTATTATTGCATATTCTGAATTTATAGGAATAAAAAACAATGCTAATAACAATGGTAACGGAGAAAATATTGGTAAGTATTCAAATATTACCTTATGAGATTTGTCTGGTATTATTTCTTCTTTTGTAGATGTTTTGATAAAATCTGCCAGAGATTGTAGAACTCCTTTATGTCCAGCTACTTGAGGACCAATCCTCAATTGAAACTTGGCCAATATTTTTCTGTATAACCAATCATAAGTGAAAGCTAAAAATAGAATAAATCCAATACCAGGATAAATCAATACCCTAAAAATAACCACCATAATTTGTTCAATCAAAGTATTTCATCCTCCTGATAAACCTTTATAGCAAAGTTTCGTAAATCATTAGAATTCATAATATATTGCTTATCTAAATCTCGATCAATAACTAGAGTTCTATCAGTACAAGAAAAGCATGGATCACATGAGGCTACAATGACAGGTATATCTGCAATATGATGTCCAACTAATACGTTCATTGACGAAACTAAATTGGCATATGTAGGTGCCCTAACTTTGATTCTATAGGGTATTTTATCATTTCTGAAATCAATATAGTGCAAATCTTCACCACGAGGGGCTTCAATTCGAGATATAGTAGCTCCATTAAATTTGCCTCTAATTTTGGATAATATTGGACCATTAGGGAGATTATTCAAAGCTTGATCTATTATTGAGATTGATTCAAAAAGTTCGTCTAATCTTAAAATTATCTTGCTATACACATCACCCTTTGTATCGTACAATACTTTGAATTTTATCTCTTCATACACAAAATATGGATTATCTCGCCTTAAATCCCAGTTAATACCAGATGATCTGGCAGTAGGTCCTGTTGCATTTGTTTTCTCAGCTAGTTTTTTTGAAATTGTACCAACATTTTTACATCTTGCTTGAATAGTTTTATCATTAACTGCTATTTTTTTTATTTTCTGTATTCGTTGTTCAAGTATAGGAAGAAGTGAAAAAAGTTGCTTTATCATCATTTCATTGAGATCATTTCTTACACCACCAATAGCATTTACTCCATAATTTACTCTATTCCCAGTAATAGTTTCTAAAATATCCATAATTAGTTCTCTATCTTTCCAAATTAACAAATAAAATGTATCAAAACCAATTTCATGAGTAAGTACACCTAGCCAAAGTAGATGGGAGTGTAATCGCTCTAATTCTGCAACTATCACCCTGATATAATTTGCCCTAGGTGGTGCTTCAATTCCTGCTATTTCTTCTACACCCTTAGCATAGTTACCTTGATGTGAAAAGCTACATATTCCACATATTCTCTCTATCAAATATAAATTCTGATCTGAATTTCTACTTTCACACAGTTTTTCAATACCTCTATGAGTATGTCCAAGAATTGGAATTGCATCAACTATTTTTTCAGATTCGATCACAATTCTGAATGTTTCTGGTTCTTTCAATGCTGGATGTTGAGGTCCAATATTAATCTCTTTACCTTGAATTTTCTCACTCAATTTTATCACCTTTTTTTGATTTTTCCCAACCTTTTCTCATTGGAAATCCCTTATTCCAATTTTCGGGTAGAAATACTTCTGTTACCTTATTTCCTTCAAAATTGATACCAAACATTTCTGTTGCTTCACCTTCATAAAAGATAGTTCCAGATAAGTCGCTTATTGTTTGAGTTGTTGGATTATTGTAATCTAGCACCTCAGCTAATATAAAAGAGAGATTTGATTTTCTGTGGATCACATAATAGAATAATTCAAATCTATCGATTTCATCAATTACATATAAAGAAGAAATATGAAAGCTAAAATTATTTTTCACCCAATTTTCTATCGTTTTTCTAATCATTTTTGGTTTTAATACAATGATTTGTTCACCTGAAACAAGGTTTCTTTTTGAAATAATTACATTTTCATCAATTGGTAAATCATATTTTATATTACTTATTTTCATTAAATCATCTCCTATAATATTTCTCCTTTCAAATCAGGTAGTTTACCAGAGCTTAGTTTTTCTAATAGCATAGCTATCCCAAAGAACACAGCTTCTGGTTTAGGAGGACAACCGGGTATATACAAATCAACAGGAATTACGTTATCGACTCCATCGAGCGTAATATAGCTATTTTTGTAAATACCACCAGATGACCCACAAGAACCTACAACCACTACAAATTTAGGATTTGGAATTTGTTCATAAGTTTTAACCACTGCAATCTTCATTTTATCAGTTACTGGACCTGTACATATCATAATATCAGCATGTCTTGGTGATCCTACTAATTTTACACCATATCGCTCAGCATCCAATTTTGGTGCCAAAGCAGTTAATATCTCAATATCACAACCATTACAACTACCTGTGTTCATATGTATAAGCCATGGTGATTTTACCCTTGACCATGTCACCATTCTGTTTATTATATTTTTAAAATATCCCAATTTCTTTTCTGCTTCTTTTTTCAAAATACTTCAAACTCCTATGATAAATCTTCCTGGTATTTAGGTAATATAATTAAAAGAAAAGCAATTACTGAAATGTAAACTATTAAATGTACACCTAATTGGTTTATCCCATTATTAAAATTAACCTTCCAATTTGGTAGAAAAGATGCAATGGCAGCAACAAATGCAATTGTATCAAAAATTAAAAAATAAATGGCATACTGAAAAAACAATGTTTTGAATGTTCCTTTTTCCTCCTCAAATTCTTTACCACCTGAATATCCTTTGCTTTTTAATTCATTTGGATCAGATGGCATGTTTATTCTTCCAAATAATGAATAAAGAGTGTAAAGAAATAGTGTACAGATTATGATTACAAAGGTTAGATCAATAAATGATGATACAAAATCAGATGTCATGCTACATTACCTTTTATTGCGTAAACTATCGATGCTATGAGTTAATCCAACATTGATTGATTATTTCTAAACAATGACAATTTACCAATAACTATAGTTATTATACTATAATATTAAAATAATTTTTTTTTTGTATATAATAAATAAATTTATCTAAAAAATATAAATTTAATATAATAATTATACTAAAGTTATATTTTGGTATTAAAAAATGTCAAAAAATCAGGAATCCGTTATTCATTCGTTCAATCTGAATTTCGTCATATAGAAAATAAATTTATCTTTTATATAATACATAATTTACGAATATCGCCATTTTAATAGATTTTTTAGCATTTATACCCGAAAAAAAGTACTAAAATACATAATTTATAGCAATAATATTATTGAAATAGCGGTTTATTTCATATTTTTATGCATTTTTTAATTACAATTACATTTCCGATAATAATAAAATACAATCATTTTTCTTCATACAAAACTCTTATTCTACATGTACCCTCATCAGAAACCATACACGGTCCAATAGGTGTCTCAGGTGTACATTTTTTAAGGAAATGTGGACAACTTTGTGGAACTGCTTTACCCAATATCACATTTCCACAAAGACATCCCTTTATAAGATCTCTATCACTTTTTATAGGTTCTAATAACAATGCTTTAGCATCATATTTTACAAATCTTTCTGAAAGCTCAAATCCAGATTTTTTGATGATACCTATACCTCTCCATTTTGCATCAACAACCTTAAACACTTTATTCATCATTTTTAAAGCAATAGTATTTCCTTCAGCCTTAACAACCCTAGGATAGGCGTTTTCAACAATTGAATCACCTCTAATTATCTGTTTCAATATCATATCAATTGCAATAAGAAAATCTAAAGCATCAAATCCACCCACTACACATGGAATATTATATTTTTCAGGAAATTGATCATAGTCTTTTGTGCCAATTATTGTAGAAACGTGACCAGGTAAGACAAAACCATCCAGATCATGTTTTGGATCCGAAAGTAACAATTCCATTGCAGGTGGTACCAATCTGAAATCAGATAAAACGAAAAAATTAGTTGGTGGATTATTAATTAGTGTAAAAGCAGTCATAGGTGCAGTAGTCTCAAAACCAACCCCTAACCAAATAATTTTTTTATTCGAATTATTATTAGCAATCTTCACAGCATCATTAATTGAATATACAATTCTGATATCATATCCGTTTGATTTGGTATTTGATAATGTGATGAGCTCACTATCAGGAACTTTGAACATATCGCCAAATGTTACAATAATAGCGCCTTGTTTTGCCAATTGAATTGCTGCACTTATATGTTCACTAGGACATATACAAACAGGACATCCAGGTCCTGAAATTATTTCCAATCCATTCGGTAGTAAGGATCGAATACCTGATTTTGCAACAGTTGTTTCGTGTGTTCCACAAACATGCATTAGTTTAAGATTACGATTAATTTTTGCATAAGATATATGAATTGAATGCAATATCTTTTTTGCAATTTTTCTTGATCGGAATTTATCTAGTTTAGGGGAAGTATCTTTAAATCTCATTTTAAAACCTTTTTATTTTATAAATTATCAATTTTATCATATGCATTGATTATTTCCATGGCTTTGCTTTCATCTATTTTAGCTATAGCAAAACCTGTATGAATTAATACCCAATCGTTAAGTTCAAGCTCATTTTTCAATAAAGATATTGTTATGATTTTTGTAACACCATTAATGTCAACTTTAGCTTGAGTTTGATCAATAAATTCAATAATTTTCGCAACAACAGATAAGCACATTAAATAAATTATTAGAACTGCAATGATATGTTTTATTGAATATAATTGTATAGATGATCAATAAATGAATACAAAAATTACAAAAATAAATATCAAAGGCGTTGTTCAATCAGTTGGATTTAGACCTTTTGTTAAGAAATTAGCAGATAAATTAGGATATAGTGGTTATATTCGGAACCTTGCAGATGCAGGGGTTGAAATTATTTTACATGCAGATAAAACAAAAGCGAAGTTTTTTTTCAATAATATCTGTACATATAAACCTGAATTATCTATTATTTTGGAATATCATATAACAGAAAATATTGATATTATTGAAAGGCATGAAAAAGACAAATTTTCTATTATCAATAGTGCAACCATATCTTCTAACAATGGAATTTCTCCTTTACCACCAGATATTGCCATATGTGTTGAGTGTCAAACTGATAGTAGCACTAAACGAAGACTTGATTATTCTTTTATATCTTGTACTAACTGCGGTCCAAGATTTACAGTAATAAAAAAAATACCATATGATAGAGTTAATACATCTTTTAATAAATTTCCTCTTTGTATCGCTTGTCAACAGGAGTATTATGATACATCAGATAGAAGATTTCACGCCCAAACTACATGTTGTAAAAAATGTGGGCCCGAATATTCTGTATTTAGATGGAATAACAAATGGACGGAATCTAAATTAAATTGGAATGATATTATAACTAAAATTGATAAAGGTGAATTATGGGGAGTTATGGGGACTGGTGGAACTCATCTTATTACCAATGCATTTAACATAAAAGCAATCAAAAATTTAAGGATAAAAATAAGAAACAATAATAACAAACCGTTTGCAGTAATGATGAGAGATATTGAAACAATTAGAAAATACTGTTTTCTAACAGAAGAAGATGAAAAATTATTGCTTTCCTCAAGAAGGCCAATAGTTATAGTTCCTCTTATTGATCCAAGTAATTGGCAAATAATAAGTCCAAATTTATCAAGTATTGGTGTAATGCTTCCATACAATAATTTCCATTTTATTTTATTCAAATATGCGACTACTGATGCATTTTTGATGACATCTGCCAATTTACCTGGAATTCCAATGCCAATTACTGCAAATGATGTTAAAAAACAATTATCACAAATTGTGGATGGGATT
Source organism: archaeon (assembly GCA_024280435.1). Lineage (GTDB taxonomy): Archaea > Asgardarchaeota > Heimdallarchaeia > Heimdallarchaeales > Kariarchaeaceae > JAJRQD01. The sequence goes on from JAJRQD010000018.1 coordinate 44,754, forward strand.
TTAGTTCACAATAAAGAAATTATTCAAAGAGTTGATGATTCTGTAATTAGATCACATAGAAAAAACCATTTAATAATCCGAAGATCCCGTGGATTTGTACCACAGCCAACTTATCATAAAGATTTAACAAATTTAACTGCAATAGGTCTTGGAGCACAGGAAGATAATACAGCTGCAATATTGCATGATGGCTGGATTGTCCAAACTCAACATTTAGGTAATGTTAATAATTTAGAAGCTCATGATTTTTTAATTAGTTCTATTAATCACCTAAAATCATTGTATTCTATTGAAACTGATAATTATATATCAGATATTCACCCAACATTTCTTACAAGTAAAATAGCTGATAAACTATCTAAAAATAAACCTAGTACAAAAGTTCAACATCATGTTGCACATGTTGCATCTTTAGGTCTTGATAATTCTATACCTCATGAAGAGCCTTTATTAGCATGGGCATGTGATGGATTTGGACTATCTGATGATAATCAAGCATGGGGAACTGAATTAATTTTAATAGAAGATGGAAATTGGAAAAGAATGGCTTCAACAACACCTGTTGAATATTCTGGAAATGACAAAAATGCACTATACCCATCAAGAATGTTACTTAAATATTTAAAACAAACAGAGATACCTATCACACCTAAAATAAAAAATCAAATAGTAAAAAATTTGGCAGGAATGAATGTAGAATATAATTATATAATTAATAATAAAGATTATTCTTTGCAAACTACTTCAATTGCCAGGTTATTGGATAGTATTGCTTCACTATTAAATATTTCACAATATAGAAGTTACAGAGGAGAACCAGCAATTGTATTAGAAAATTTAGCAATGAAATCTGATTATACTGAAAAAATTAATTATGAAGATTTTATTTCATATAAAGATTTCACTAGAATTGATACAAGCAATATTTTTAGGAAAATATATTTAGAGTTTTCTAATGGGTTAAATAAAATAGATTTGGCTAAATTAACACATGATATAATTGGACAAACATTATCATATTTAGGAAACGAAATTGCTGAAAGTCTAGGTGTTAATCGATTGGGATTTACAGGAGGTGTAGCATATAATTATCTTATAACAAAAAATATGAGAATTAATTTATCAAAAAACATAGAACTACTACTTCACAATTCCATTCCACCAGGGGATGCAGGTATTTCAGTTGGACAATTAAATTACTTTGGGATGATAAATAAATAAAAAGTATCAATAGTTTTGTATATTATATAATATTTTTAGTTACTCATAAATTAGTATAGTTTGATGAGAGATATCAAAGTAGATCTGAGTATGGGAGGTGGTGGAAAAAGAATGGATCAGCTAATAGATTTAATAGGCAAAAGTATCAGAATTCATAATGAAGAAGAAGACATTGTTGGCCCATTACAAATGGATGATGGTGCAGTAATAACTTTACCAGATAAAACTAAAAATATTGTATTAACAACAGATAGTCATACAGTGGATCCAATATTTTTTCAAGGTGGAAATATTGGAGATCTAGTAATTGCAGGCACTGTTAATGATCTCACTATGATGGGAGCTATCCCAAAATATCTTACCATTGGTATGATTATTGAAGAAGGATTTTTATTAGAAGATTTAGTGAAAATATGTAAAACAATTGGGGAAAAAGCAAGATTGGCAGAGGTTAGAATAATTGCAGGAGATACAAAAGTAATGCCTAAAGGAACTATTTCTAATATTGTGATAAATTCAACAGGTTTAGGAATAATTACTAGAAATCCAATTCAAGATAGTAATGCTAAAGTTGGTGATAAAATAATAATAACTGGAGAAATAGGTAATCACGGAGCGAGTCTTATTGCATTACGAGAAGGAATGGAATTTTCAACCTCTCTTGCTTCAGATGTAAAAGCATTATGGCCAGAATTAAAGGATATAACAATAAACAATTCAGTTCATTGCATGAAAGATCCAACAAGAGGAGGTTTAGCAGCTGCATTGACTGAAATTGCCACTAAATCAAATATTTGTATTGAGATAGATGAATTGTTGTTACCATTTAATCCTCAAGCAGTTCCAATCACTGATATTCTTGGTCTAGATATATTAGAAATTTCATGTGAGGGTAGAGCTATTATTATAGTTGATTCTAAACACACTTTTAGAATATTAGAACAATTACAAGTAATAGATAAAGCTGCCTGTGTTATTGGTACAGTTATTGAAGAGCCTAAAAATAAAGTAATTATGAAAACTGAAATTGGCGGAACACGCATTTTAGATAAACCATATGGAGAACCAATTCCAAGGGTTTGTTGAATTATTTTTTATTCATAGATAAATAGACATCACAGTTAATATATTAAGACTAATTATCCTCCTTCAAGCTCTTTTTGCATAGCTTTCAGTTCATCTGTAATATCAGTGTTATCATTTTCACCTTCAGGAGATACTGTATTTGCACCAACTTCTGGTAAATTACCATGAGATTCTGATTGCATTTCTATTCCCAAAGCTGCAAGTTGATCATCAATTGAATCAACAAATTCACCATCTAAATCCATTTCAAGACTTGTAGTATCAGATAATGCCTCATTCATCATTGAAATCCTATCTCTCTGATCATCCATCTCAATCATTGTTCGTTCTACATCTTCTGGTGATACCTCTTCTAATGTTGTTTCGACAACTTTACTTCCTACTTTAAGTGCCTTAACAGTTGCAGCAGCAGATTTAGCAGATGAAATTGTATCTATTTGTGTGGATAAATTCAAACTCATATTTTGATTTTGGTTATATTTTTGCATGTGTAAACTTGATCTTGTTAAGGCTTGTTTAGCACCAATTTTATTACCTTGCTTTAGCATTGATTTTGCAACTGCCTTTTGTTCTTCTGCTTTTCGCAATAAATTTCTACCTTCAATTTCAAGTGAGTTTAACCTCTTTTTCAATTGAGCAATGGCTTCCGTTTCTTTATCTCCTTTATCCCTATCTTTTCCAAATAACCACGATTTTACACCCAATTATTAAGCCTCCTCACTTCTTAGAGCTTCAATCTCTTTTTCTAATTCAGTTGATTTATTTGTCGGTATTGGTAATCCAGCATCCATAGATATACCCACTTCAACACCATATTCTGTCAGTAAGCTATCAACTTCACCTTCATCTATATCACTTTCAAACATCTCATCCATACTATCCTCAATAAGCTCACTAGTGTCATCGATACTTTCTAAAGTTTCCTGCATATTTCCAACAAGATTATCAATTTCAGGAAGGTTCAATTGATTATTTATATTAGCTAAAGATGCGGCTAAGCCCTTCATTTCACCGACTATGCTTTGTACAGCTTCAGCTCTCTCTAGTTTGAATACTAGACCATCAATTTTATTCACTAATGATTGATATCCTCGACTAGCTTTTCTATTTCTGACAGTTTCATTTGCATACATTCTGGCAGATTCTGTATCTCCTTTTTGAATTGCAGCTCTGATTTTTCTTTCATTTTTCTTTTCTTGGTTTTCTAGTTTTCTCTGTGATCTAGCTAACCTACGACTAACTACTTTCAAATTTAATATTTGATTTCGGTTTGAAGATGAACTTTTTCCACCAACTAACCATCCAATTAAGTCTCTCAATTAAATCTTATACTCCTAAAACAATTATACACAATCACATATTTTAAAACTTCCATTAATTGTGGTTTACTATTGTTTATATTATAGAAATTCTCTGACTGTATTTCAATATATATAATAATGTTAATTGATTGTATGTATATTAACTGAAAAAATATGAGTCAAAATCTATATGCCCGCGCACAACAATTTGCAAAAAAAGCTGTTGAAAATGATAATGAAGGTGATCATGATAAAGCCTTTAATCAATATCTAAAAGCAGCAGAAATACTAATTGAATTAAAAAAGCTTACAACAAATCCTAGATTACAAAACATTTATGAAAATAAGGCAAAGGAGTATATAAGTAGAGCTAAGAAAATTAAACCATCAAATAAAACGAAAGTTTCTAATAAAGAGGATAAGGAAGATAGTGAATTAGAAGATTCAATTGAAAGTGCAATTGTATCTGAAAAACCAGATATAAAACTCGAAGATGTTGCAGGTTTACAAGATGCCAAAAGAGCATTAAGAGAGGCTATTGTACTCCCTTTGATGCGCCCAGATTTATTTAAAGGATCTAGACAACCATGGAAAGGTATTTTATTACATGGACCTCCTGGGTGTGGAAAAACTATGATTGCAAAAGCAACAGCAGGTGATGTAGATGCAACTTTTTTCAATATATCTGCTGCAACTCTGGTAAGTAAATGGTTAGGAGAAAGTGAGAAGCTAGTCAAAAAGCTATATGAAATTGCTAAAGAAAAACAGCCCTCAATAATTTTTGTTGATGAAGTTGATTCTTTAACACAATCTAGGGGTGATGGAGAAAGTAGTGCAATGAGAAGGGTAAAAACACAACTATTAACAAGTATGGAAGGGCTTTCTTCTTCTAAGGATGATAGAGTAGTAACTATTGGAGCTACAAATATCCCATGGGAAATTGATTCTGCTTTTCGTAGGAGGTTTCAACGAAGAATATATGTGTCTTTACCAAATCCAGAGGCAAGAGAAGTTATTTTCAAACTTAATTCTAAAGGAATTGATTTAGATGATGATATTGATTTTAATGAATTAGCAGATCGAACAGAAGGTTATTCAGGCTCAGATATAGCAAATATTTGTAAAGAAGCGGTTATGGCGCCAATAAGAGACTTAGATGATTCTGATCTAATAAATGATCAATCAATTCAAGCGCGTCCAGTTAATCATAATGATTATCTAAATGCCCTAGAAAATATAAATAAAAGTGTATCCAAGAATGAACTGATAAAGTTTAGAGAATGGGATGATGAATTTGGCGCTGGATAATAATACAAGAACATATATAATTTAATAACTTATTAAAAGAGTATAATAATTGTTGAATTGAAGAAAAATGCATCAGCAAAAGAGAAATATAAATATTTTTGATCAATCATTTATAAGAAATATTTCAATTATTTCTCATGTTGATCATGGGAAAACAACATTATCTGATTATTTACTTGCTTCAGGTGGTTTATTACCAGAATATTTGGCAGGAACACTACGGGCTTTAGATAATTTACCTGAAGAACAACGAAGAGGAATCACTATTGAAACTAGTCTAGCATCTTACATATTGAATTTTGAAGATAAAGAATATCTCATTAATGTTATAGATACTCCTGGACATGTTGATTTTTCAGGTAAAGTTGCAGAATCATTACGTTTAGTTGATGGTAGTCTGATTATTGTTGATGCAGTTGAAGGAATTATGGCACAAACAAAATCTGTTCTTAAACAAGCAATTGCTGAAAAAATTGTATTTGTTCTATTTATTAATAAAATTGATAGATTAATCAAAGAATTAGAGTTATCAGCAGACTAAGCACAAATCAGAATTCAAAAAATAATTAGTGAAATTTATACTATATGTAAAAATTCAAATGTGGATAAATATTTAATTCCAAATTTCACTAAAGGAACTATTCTTTTAGGATCTGCACTTGATGGATGGGCAATTGATATAGATTATGTAAATAGTGGAAAAAATATTATTGATATTATTGATTTGTACCAAAATGAAAAATTTCAATTGAATAACAATATCAAACTTTCAAATGCGGTTAATAAAGCAATAATTAAGAAATTTCCTTCACCAAAAGAAGGTCAAAAAAATAAATTCCCTTCACTTCTTAAAACAGATATTAATAATGATTACACATCTATTTTAACTACCTGTGATGCTAATAATGACCCAATTTTAATTATTGGAAGGCAAGAAAGAAACACTAGTAATATCAAAAATTCATTTATTACAAGAGTTTTATCAGGTTCTATCAAAAAAGGTATATCTTTATATTCTTCATTATCTAATAAACCTGTCAGAATAATAAGAATTTCTCAGGTTTATGGTAGAACTAAACAAAGCACAAATGAAATTAGATCAGGAAATATTTGTAGTATTGCATTTTCCGATCATCTAATATCCGGTGATATTTTAACAAATTCAAGCTCTGTTAAAATACTATTAAATGATATATCATATATTCAGGAACCTGTTGTTGCTATTGGTATCGAACCTCTTAAAATCAAGCAGATTGGAAAGTTACAGAAATTAGTTGCAGAAATATGTGAATACACACCTGGTTTATTTTTTGAGATAAATAAAATTACCGGAGAATTAATCGTTCTTGGAGTTGGAACATTACAACTTGATGTATTATCAAATGAATTAAGAGATGCTAATTTTGATATTGAAATTTCAACACCTATTGTTATTTCTTATGAAATGCCTTTAGAAAATAAGCATGGGCAAATATCTGAACTTAATATTAATTATTATGCAGGGAATATAGTTCCTAATAGCTTTTCAAGCTACAAAAAGTTATATGGTGATGATAATAATAATATTTTATATATCAAGACTATGATAAATAGAGATGGATTAGAGGGTATAATTGAGGTTTTTAGACAATCTGTTAGAGTTTCTCCAAATACAGGTAAAAGAATAAAGAATTTTGTTCTTGTTATTGATAACAATGAAAACGATATTAGATTTGATAAATATGAAGATGCTATGATTATGGGGTCTAAAATTATTAAGGATGCTTTAATAAATATAAATGCAATAATTCATGAACCATATTATAATATAGAAATACTATTGCCTGAAAAATATATTGGACAAATTTTACAAGAATTACAAAGAATGAAAAGTATTATTTCAGATGTAATTTCAAAAAAAGATGATTCCAAGATAATAGCTTCAATATCAGTTAAAGAAGCTATTTTAATGGCAGATAAATTGAGACAGTTATCAGATGGGAATGCTTTTTGGGCATTCCCTAGTGTAAAATTTTTACCAATTAATTCATTCTAAATTTATAATTTTGATAAAATATTACTGGTTCAGTACTCAAAATACTCATCATACTCAAAATACACATCATAAGTCAGATTGGCTAGAAACATCATTACCAGTAAATTTATTATAAATGATCCAAATATAAATTATAAGATATTTTTGTGGTAAATACTACATTTCTATGAATTTCACTTTTAAAAACCCCTCTCTGTAGTAGTACATATACTAAAATAGTGTACTAATAATTAAAGATGAGTGATTTAGATTTTTTAGATGAGGAATTATGTAAACCATCTGTTTTTATAGATGAAAGTAAATTATCTTCTGAATATGTGCCTGATAATTTATTATTTCGTCAAGAGAATTTAAAATCCATTGCTCTACATTTTCGAAGTATATTTAATAGTTCAAATATTACTAGAAGAATGATAATTACAGGTCCAGTTGGAAGTGGAAAAACTTCAATTACCAAAAAAATTGGTAAATGGATACAAAGTAAAAATACCGAAGGAGAAGAAGAAAAATTAAAGTATATACATGTTAATTGCAGAAGAAATAGAACCCAATTTATGATATTATTGACAATTGCTAGGAAATTAAACTCACATGTACCTCCAAGAGGTTACTCAGCAGATGAATTAATGGAGATAATTGTAGAAATACTAGAAGTTAAAGAAATTGTATTGTTTTTAGTTTTTGATGAAATTGATTATCTTTCAGTTACAGATAGTAATAATTTGCTTTATTCATTTTCAAGAACTAGTGATGAAGAAAATCATGCCAAACATAAAATTGCATTAATAATGATTTCTCAACAACAAAGCTTTTTCGATAATTTAGATCAAAGTACTAAAAGTAGCTTAGCCCCAGCATTCATGAAAATTGCACCATATACTAAATTCCAACTTGTAAAAATAATTGAGGACAGAATGAAAACAACATTTGTTCAAGGATCTGTTAGCAGTGAAAGTATATATTTGGCGGCTGAAATCGCATCTATTAAAGGTGATGCTAGACGAGCTCTCGAACTTATGTGGTATGGTGGTAAATATGCAGATAAAGATAGTAGCAATATTGTTTACCCAGATCATATTAGATTAGCAAAAGCAGATATAGAGCCATCATTATTAAAGCAAACAATTGAAATATTATCTGAACACAAATTAATATTACTTTTAGGTATCGCAAGACAATTAAGATATTCACATGCTGCCTATATAACGACTGGAAATGCAGAAGAAGCATATAAAATTGTGTGTGAGGAATATAAAATAACAGCCAGAAAACATACTCAGGTATGGGAATATATGAAAGAATTTGAGAATATAGGTATAATTGTTACACGAAAATCTAGTATCGGACAAAGAGGTAATACAAAATACATATCTATACAGGATGTAAGTGCAATAGAATTAGAAAAGGAGGTCACAAAACAATTAGCAATAGTAGATCAGAAAACAGTGGTAGCATTTTAAATAAACCATCCATTGAAAAAATATTTAGTGGAATTGGTAAGATAAAAATATTAAATATATTATCAATTAATGAAGAATTAAATGTTACAGCAATTTCTAAAAAAACTAAACTAAACCATTCTAGTGTAAAACATCATTTAAAGGAATTACAACAGCTAGGAATAATACATGAAAAACGATTTGGTAGAATAAGAATTTTTAAAATAAATAATAATAATGAACCAGGATGGAAAATAAAAGAATTTTTACGGAATTGGAATAATAATAAATGGTAAAAGATAATAATTCAAAAAATAAAATCAAAAAAAGGGATTTCTAAAAAAATGAGTTTTGAAATGATGTGGTCTGAAAAATATCGTCCAAAAAAAATAGATGATATATTTGGGCATGAAGATGTAAAAGCAAGATTAAAAGGTTTTGTAAAAAATAAATCCTTACCACACCTGCTATTTGCAGGACCACCAGGAACGGGTAAAACTTCTGCTGTTATAGCATTAGCAAATGAGATACTAGGGAAAGACAAAATACATGGAAATATATTAGAATTGAATGCAAGTGATGATAGAGGTATTGATGTAATAAGAAATCAAGTTAAAAGCTTTGCAAGAGTTTTGCCATCAAACGGAGTTCCATTTAAAATAATCAGTTTAGATGAAGCAGATGCACTTACAAGTGCAGCTCAGCATGCATTGAGAAGAACAATGGAAAAATATGTCACAACTTCAAGATTTATTCTATTGTGTAATTATCCTGGAAAAATAATTGAACCAATTCAATCAAGATGTGCATTTTTCAAATTTAGTAAATTACCTAGTATTAAAATATTTGAAAATTTAGAAAAAATTGCAAAAAATGAAAATGTTAAATATGATAGTGAAGGATTAGACACAGTAATTAGAGTATCAAATGGTGATATGAGAAAAGCAATTAATGTTTTGCAGGCCACTGCTGTAATTGGTGGGATAGTAAATAAAAAATCAGTGTACGACACAGTTGGAACAATTGATGATGATGAAATTTTATCAATTCTTAAACTAGCAATGGGAAAGGATTTTTTTGAGGCAAAAAATAAATTGCAAGAATTAATTCATTCTAAAGGAATTTCTGGTCAAGATATTATTAGAAGTATTCATAAAAATTTTGATAAAGTTGGAATAGGTGAGGACAACAAATTAGAATTCATAAAATTACTTGCTGAAATTGATTTTAGACTGACAGAAGGAGCTTCACCTGATATTCAGATAGCTTCAGTACTGGCTTTTTTAGGAACAATATCATAATTATAAATAATTGTTAGAAAAATACGATTATTTTTGATGAAATAGATCAAAAGTATTATATCAATGAGAAAGATAAGTTTTGATAGCTAAGAGGATTACTAATGATTCCTAAAGGATCTATGATTACGATTGATTATACAGCAAGTATAATTGACAAAGAGAATGAGAAGGTATTTGATACAACTATTTTAGAAGTTGCAACACAAGAAACCATCTACAAACCAGATAAAATTTATGAACCAATGTTGGTTGTTTTAGGAAAAGAATGGATTCCAAAAGGGTTGGATAGAGTTTTAATGGAGGCTGAAATTGAAACTGAAATTGAGACTGTAATAGATTGTGTAGATGCATATGGACCAAAAGATCCTTCAAAAATTAAGTTAGTTGCTAGAAGAGAATTTCAAAAGCTCAATATCAATCCATCAATTGGAGATAGAATAACTATTGCTAACCAATTAGGTACGGTATTGTCAGTTAGTGCAACAAGGGTTAGAATGGACTATAATCATGTATTAGCGGGAAAAAATATAAAATACAAGATTAAAATTCATGAACTAATTGAAGGAGATGATAAAAAAATAAAGGCATTGATTAAAAGGCGCCTACCTGGATCGCTTTTACATGATATGAAAGTCAATATCAATGGAGATACAATAGATGTATTCTTACCAGAACAAACTAGATTTTATGAATTTGTACAATTTGCAAAAGCTGAAGTTGCAAAAGATATCAAAGAGTTATTATCAGGCTTTACTGGAATTAATTTTATAGATTATTTTCCGCTTTAAATTATTCTAATTCTGTTATTGATAGAGCATTTTCAGCAGCTTTTTCAGATATACCTCCACTTAAAATCGAAAATCTATCCTTTCTAATATCCTGTGCATTAATGATACATTTCATAAATTCATCTTTAGAAATTCCTAGCTTTTCAAAAGATAAAGGGGCATTTAATTTATCCAAAGTTTGTTTTATAAGTAACCAATCCCCACCATGAAGATACATTGTTATAATGGATGCCAGGCCACATTGTTCACCATGTAAAGCACTTGAATTAGTATTTTCATCTATCATATGAGAAATCATATGTTCTGCACCTGATGCAGGTCTAGATGAACCAGCTATACACATAGCCATTGAACTAGTGATCAATCCTTTAAGCACAATATATGTACCTTCAACTCTATCTTTCTCTATTATATCTGCTTTTTCAATAACAGTTTTAGCAGTCATTTCTGATAATGCAACAGCATATTGACTGATATGTTCACCTGTTATTCTATTTGATAATTTCCAATCCATAACAGCAGTTAGATTTGACAATAAATCTGCACTCCCAGAGATAGAAAAACGCTTTGGTGCCTTTGCAATCGTCTCAACATCTCCAATTACTGCAATTGGGCTATGAGCTTCAAATGAATGTTTTTTATTGGACCCTAACAATGATGCCCTTGAACTTGCAATTCCATCATGCGAAGCAACTGTTGGTACTGAAATAAATGGGATATTAGACATGAAGCTTGAATATTTAGCGATATCAATCACTGTTCCTCCACCAACAGCTATTGCATAATCAATATTCAATTTGTCATATGAATTCTGAACAACTTTAGTTTCTTCTAATGTAGCCTTTGAAACAGTTAATTGTTCAACAAAATTATTATTTGAAGATAGTATTTCTTCTATTTTATTTCCAGCTATTTTTTTGTATTTTCATCAACTATTATCAAACAATTTCCTTTCAGCCTTAATAAATCCAATGTATCTTGAATTTGTTCTATTGCATTATAACTAATATCAATAATTCTTGGTAATTCAATTATAGGTCTATTTTTTCTCATAAAAGAAGATGTATTTTTTTTGTATAAAATGATTTCATTTGTACTATATCATATTATTAAATAAAAAATAAATTAAATAATTAAAACATCAATTATAAACAGTTAATATAGATATATGTCACATATCATAAAAAATTCATAGTGATTTGCAAAGCAAATCCAATTTTCATAATTCTTTTCTGTAAACTAAACACAATTTTAAAAATGATCAATAAGTATTTAGCTTATAAACCTACAAGGTAATAATCATGAGTTCAAAGAATAAACCTCACTTAAATCTTGTTATTATCGGTCACGTTGATCATGGAAAATCAACAATGACTGGTCACCTTCTCTATTTAGCAGGTGCTGTTGATGAGAGAAAAATGGAAAAATTTGCAAAAGAATCTGAAAGTCTTGGACGTGCAAGTTGGAAATTTGCTTGGGTATTAGACAAATTAGCAGAAGAACGTGAAAGAGGTGTTACAATCGACATTGCTTTCTTCAAATTCGAAACCGCAAAATATGATTTCACAATTATTGACGCCCCTGGACACAGAGATTTTGTCAAGAATATGATCACAGGAACATCACAAGCAGATGCTGCATTATTAGTAGTAAGTGCTGAAAAAGGTGGTTTTGAAGCAGGAATTAGTGCACAAGGTCAAACAAAAGAACATGCGCTTCTTGCAAAAACACTTGGTGTAGGTCAATTAGTTGTTGTTGTCAATAAAATGGATACTGTTGATTGGTCAGAAGATCGTTTCACTGAAATCAAGGATGAAATGGGTAGAATGCTTACAGAAGAAAAATCCATGGCATGGAACCTAGATGAGGTTAGCTTTATTCCTGTTTCAGGAATTGAAGGTGATAACCTTAAAGAGAAATCAGATAATATGGGGTGGTACAGCGGTCCCACTTTATTTGATGCATTAGATCAATTTAAAGTACCAGAAAAACCAACTAACAAACCATTAAGACTACCAATTCAAGATGTATACTCAATTCAGGGTATTGGTACAGTTCCATCTGGAAGAGTTGAAACAGGTGTAATGAAACCTGGAGATAAAGTTATTTTCAATCCAACAGGAAAGAAGGCAACTGTCAATACAATTCAGATGCATTATGAAGAGATCAAACAAGCAGAACCAGGAGATAATATTGGATTTGCAGTTAAAGGTTTGAGTAAGAATGAAATTAGGAGAGGAGATGTTGTAGGACTTCAAAGTTCACCACCATCAATTGCAGATACATTTGTTGCAACAGTTATTGTGATTAGACATCCAACTGTAATTCCACTAGGATATACACCTGTAATTCATGCAGGTACTTCTCAAATTGCATGTACATTCAAACATATTGCAAACAAAATTACAACAAACAAAGCTGGTAAAAGAATAAAAGTTGCAGAACCAACCACCCTTAAAAATGGAGATCAAGCAACTGTTGAATTTAAACCTGTCAAGGATATAGTAATTGAACCATTCAAAGAAATACCACAACTTGGAAGATTTGCAATTAGAGATATGGGTCAAACTGTTGCTGTTGGTATTTGTACATCTGTAAATAAGAAAAACTAATTTAGTGTAAAATCTACGCGATTCATATAATACATCTTATAATAAATAAAATAAATTGTCAAAATATAGAGGAAATACCTATGGAAGAACTTCTCCTGTATAATAAATGGTCAATGTCAGATGTAGAGATTAATGATATAGGTCTACAAAAATATATAAATCTAAATCAAATAGTTATTCCACATTCATCTGGAAGACATACAGCACAAAGATTTAAGAAAACTGAAGTAAACATAGTCGAAAGGTTTACTAACAAATTAATGCGTCCAGGTAAAAATGCCGGTAAAAAATCACTTGTAATGAATGCAATGGAAACTGCTTTTGAATTTATTTACTTAAAATCAAAAACAAATCCAATTCAGGTACTTGTTGATGCAATTCAAAATGCAGCACCTAGAGAGGAAATTACTAGACTATCATATGGTGGAGTGGCACAGCCACAAGCAGTAGATGTAGCTCCACTAAGAAGGGTTGATCTTGCATTAAGATTTTTAACTGAAGGAATATTAAATTCATCATTCTCAACATTAAAGTCACTAGCAGAAATTATTACTGATGAATTAATTTCAGCATCAAGAAATGATGCTAGTTCTGCTGGAGTTCGTAAAAAACAAGAACTTGAGAGAATTGCTTACTCAGCAAGGTGATAAATTATGGGAAAAAGACCAGCACACTGTTACACAAAAATCACAGGACCTGCAAATACACGTACTAAAAAATATGTTCGTGGAGTGCCAGGTAATAAAATAGTAATGTATGATATGGGAAATAAGTCAAAACAATTTCCAGTAGAATATCATATGATCAATTTAGAAGCTTGCCAAGTTAGACATATGGCAATAGAAGCAGCCCGTCAAGCAATCAATAGATATTTGACTAAAACTTTAGGAAGAGAGAATTATCATTTTAGGGTAAGAATTCATCCTCATCATGTTTTGAGAGAAAACAAAATGATGGCATTTGCAGGTGCAGATAGAATGCAAGATGGAATGCGACGATCTTTTGGTAAACCAGCAGATAGAGCAGCAAGAGTTAAAGCAAATACTGAAATATTAACTGTCAGTGTTAGTGCTAAAGACTATAAAACAGCAGTTATTGCACTGAAAAAAGGAATCTCAAAAATACCTTCTCCAGCTAAAGTTATAGTTGGCAAAGGTAGTGATTTGATACCCAAATAAGTCGAGGTAGCTCAGTCGGTTAGAGCGTTAGACTCATAGTCTAAATAATTTGGCTAGATCTAATTTCGATGAGCAATCTAAAGGTCGGGGGTTCGATTCCCCCCCTCGACATCTTCTAAGGGTATATTATCTAGAAAGACTAAAATTTTAGAAGAACAGACCATTATAATATTAAAATTTAATACCTCTATTTTTTTTGGAGGTAGAAATTAAGTGGGACAAATTTTACATGAAAATGTCCCATCTAGCAGTAATAATGCTGGAACTAAATCACAACAAAAACTATGTCAATTTTTCTTAAATATCAAAAATAATAAGGGATTAACTAAATATGAGCTATCAAAGGAATTTGATCTCTCTGAAGCTGCAATTAAGAAAAGATTATTTCTTCACCGTAAAAAATTACCCTGTATAAGTCTTGAATCTGGAAGTAATTTATACCGACATGATAAAAATAAATGTAGATTAGTGGGACAAAAACAAAGGGAGTTAGTAAAACAAAATGTCCCACCTAAAGTTGCAACTTCTCCTGGAAGAAAAGATCAGCTGATATCTTCTAATAATTATGTTGTTGCATGGCTTTCAAATAAGTTTCATGTATCTGAGAGCATAATTGATGATTTACTTGAGTTTACCTGGAGAGATCAGATCATTGAGATCCATGGTGCAATGTATGAGACACAGACAGATTATCGACCTGATCAAAAAGAAGAGTATGAATTACCTCAATTAGTATGTAATAAATATTCCAAAGTTTATGTGCAGATCTATCCCAGTGGTAAACTCACAGTACACATGGGTCCAGCTGTAATAAATAATAAAAGAGCAAAATATGGGTTCTCTCCCTTTGGAGTACCTTTATCTAAATTTGAAAATGAAGCTGAGAAATTTATTGAAAGTAAAATAAAAGTAAAGGTAATACTGAGGAATAGAATAATACAGTGTGATCTGGCTGTTGATAATCACAGGGTCCATTCCTGTTTAAATCGCCCTGCAATTCCAATAATAGTTGATGGTGTGGAGGTGATGAGAGGCCAGGAATATATGGTTGAGAGGGGAGAGGATCATCCACATTACAATGAACCAGATTTTATCAAAGGTGAGGAAATAAGGAGACAGGAGATTAGATTTCTCAATAGGCAATCAATGGAATTGATCCCTTTTGTCCATGATTTGATGAAACGACAATTGGAGGATGTTAAATCAGGTATCGCAATAAAAAGGATGTCTGATCATTTATTAGATATAAATGAACGCCTGGAATACTCTCTGGAAGAACAAAGACAGTTCTCGATTAATCAGGTGTACTCAAATAATTTAATGCAGCAACAACTTATGAGGATCCATGAAGATCATGGAATAATAAAATCCCAAAATACAGAGAATTATTTCATGAATTTGAAAATTAGACAGGATATCGATGTTAGATCAACTTCACAAGATAGCAAATTGAATCGAACAGCATCAGATCTGGCACAAATCTCAGAACAGATAGAAAAATCAAATTCAGATCTGAATAGTAATTTCTCTGTTTTAATTTCACAGAATGATGTTAGAAATGATTTATTGAGAGATAATAATGAATTGCAAATTATTAATGGGACAAAACTTGATGGTATAAACAAGTTGCTGAAAGAAATAAAAAATCAGCAACTTCATCAAAATACCGATAGTGAAGCAGTGAAATGGCGAAAAATAGATAGTGGGACAAAATTATTTATGGTGGCAACTTTGTATAAATTATATGGATCCTTCACTAAAGTTGCTGAAGAAATTCAGAAGGAATTCAAGGTTACAAGACAGGCCCTTGACAAACTGGTTAGGTCCAGGACAAAAAATTGGGAAGGGGACATTCTTGATAAAATGGATAAATTACTGTCTTCTATCAGTATAAATAAAGTTGTCACAGGTGGGACAATTTCAAAAGACAAAAGTGACAGTAGCAACTTTGCATATACTAATAAATCTTCAAGTACAGGAGATAATGACAAAGAATTACCTGAAATCAAAGGTGGGACATTTAGTGGGACAAAAATTTTCTTTGGCAACTTCAGTTATACCGATGATTTGAGAATTCAAAAAAGAATCAAAACAATATTGCAGATCTCAGCTGACAATCCAAGTTTGAGTAAATCACAATTGAGTAAATTATCAGGAGGTAGTAAAGATCGAACCCTGATACTTATACAATATTTGATTGATAATGGATATCTGATTTCCACTAGTCCTAATCCAGCTAGACCCAAATGGACCAAAATTACAAGGAGTGATAAAAAATATGAGTGAAACACAGCAATCTCAGATTGATGAGATACATGAATTAGAATTACAATATGGAGTTAAAGATAAAATTCCAGAAGGGATTAATTTATTCCAGGGATTTTCAAGTGGACTAAATGTCTTCAAGAATAAAACTCTAAACTCAGCAATATCATTTAATGTTGAGGAGTTAGATAAATTATTCATGTCTCCAGAATTACCATTTGTAGGAATCCCACTTGGGAGAACAGTTGAATTATTTGGTGGATTTGGAAGTGGTAAAACACAGTTATGTCATCAATTATGTGTGAATGTGCAATTACCTGTCTCTGAAGGTGGAGTTGAGAAAATGGCTATGTATATTGATACTGAAGGTACTTTTTCACCCACCAGGATAATTCAGATGTCCAAAAGTAAAAATAAGGACCCGACTTATATTTTAAAAAATATCTCAGTTGCAAGGGTGAAATCTTCTGATGACCAGTTGAAAATACTGGATAAAATAGAATCTATCCTCAGAGATAATAATGATAAATTCGGTCTTATTATTATTGATAGTATTATTGCAAATTTAAACGCTGAATACATTGGTAGAGCAGTCTTGTCAGAGAAACAACAGATTTTAAGTAATTTTCTATGGAGATTGAAGAATATAGCTGAGGATTATAATTTACTTGTTATAATTACAAATCAGATTCGGACCAACCCCAATCAATATTATGGAGATGCAACACTTCATAGTGGGGGAAATGTGGTTGCTCACTGGGCCTCATACAGATGTTATCTGAGAAGAAGCAAACAAAATAAAAGAGTGATACGAATGGTTAAATCAATTTATAATGATGATAACGAGGCAGTATTTGAGATTACTGAGGGAGGGATAATTTAAGTGATAATTATTAAAGTGATAATTAGGATTGCAACTGTTTTACAAAATATCAATATACCATCTTTGAATATTAATATATTATGTCAAATAGAAATAAGGAGGCTCTTGATATGAGTTCAAAAGCGGTGAGTGTGAGATTAAAGCAAGAAGAAATTCAGCAATTAATTACACTATTCTCATCTGAACAAGACATATCAACATATAAGTTAGTACAGTTTGCAATCAAGCATACATTAACATGCGATAATCCACTTTCCGGTATTTCCGATATTTCTTCGAACGGAAACAAAATTAGTATAAAAAAGCATAGCAATATATTAAGTGTAAAAGAAGCAGCAGCAATGTTTGATGTGACAACTAAAACAATAAGAAATTGGATTCATGATAAAAAAATTGTAGCATTGCGACCAGGTCGAGAATTTTTAGTTTTAAGAGATTCACTTGAAAAACTACTCAAACCAACGGTTGTATATCAAGATACAATCCTTTAAATAAATTGAATTGAATTTAGTATTAGGGTTTGTCGTGTGATGGACCCTACCCCCTCCCCCAATGATCGCAGTTGGGAACTATTACTTAAATTGTAATTGCGTTTGTATCTGTGCAGTCATATCACAGTATCTTTAAGATGTTCCCATTTATATTTATTTTTTGAATTGCAATAGCTACTCAAGTTCTTATTTTATATTAAGCTAAAAATATAATATGCAGTTAAGAAAACCTGTAAAGTATTTTGTAATTTTATTATTGATAGTATCAATTATTAGTCAAATTTATCTAATAAATGATTCTTTGCAATCATCAGATGAAATAAACTCATCTGAAGATATTAATGAAAACTATGTTACTCCTGGACAAACAATTTATGATCCTAATGTTAGACCAGAAGATCTAAGAACTCCATTTCCAATTCATGAAACTGAGGATACAAGAAGCAATAATATTGATTTTTTTAAGAATCAATTATCTTTGAATACTATTGATAATTACAAGGTTGCAGACAATTCAATTTACAGTAATTGGAAAACGGGGAAATCTGTTCATGTAGAAACTGAAATTCCCCGACAGTATCCTGATTATGATTCTATGTATGCGTATGGTAAACATATAGATTTATCTTCTGCAGATATACCCAATGATTTCGGAAGTATTCAGTATGATAAAGAAGGGTATGACTATTATTTACAAGATTACGATAATTTAGTAATAGGCGCAAAAGTAATAACAACAAGTGGTAATTATGCAGGTGATTTTTTTGGGTATTTAATTTTAGAAATACCCACTAATTCGCTTGGAGTGCTAACATATAATGTTTACACGTATGGAGAAACTGATTCAAATTCAAAAGAAACTTTAACAGATTCAGGAAATTATAATTATAGAGCAGAACATATTTTAAACGGGAAGATTAAATTGCAGTTAAGAGCCAGATATTCGGGGAATTGGGAAGGTAACCAAGAAAAATATTATGATTTGAAGATTTTTGATGGAGTTTCTAATTCATGGGATATAATAGATTCTAAATTGATTGACCCGTCTACATATTCAGGATTTGAAGAAGTTTGGATAGGATATGATAAATTATACATTACACCAAATAAATTAGTAGGAGAATATCGTTCAGAATATCAATATTCTGATGATACAAGTATTATACATAGGGTTACATTACAGGGACTTGATGGTAATCGAATGATAATCTATAAACCTACGATATGGGAATATGCAAGTATCACACCAGAACCTGCAGGAGTTACAGAAAGTTCAGGGAATATTATTTTAACAGGAATAGCAGACGTAATATATCAAGTACTATTCTCACAAACAAACTATTATTTTATGGCTGCTGAAGATATCACTGATTTTGAAACATCATGTATGGACTTTGAATGCGGAAGTTATCGATTGGTTAATCGTGAAAATTCTGCGGGTAATAATGGGTTTGAAAGTTATCAAATAGTTTTAGATATTGTTTCACAAGGAAGTTATGCTTTAGAAGTTCAAGAAACAAATGGATGGGGACAAACATCATTTCCTGTTGATGATCTTGAACCAGGAGAATATTATTTTGCGTATGATGTTTATATTGCCGAAGGTGATGGATACTATACATGGAGAGGTTCTCCATCAAGATATTTATCTGATTTTGAATATAATAAATGGTACACATTTGTTGAATATATATCAATTAAAACTACTATTAAATACACTACAATGCCAGAACCTACCTTTTTATCGTTAACTATTGATCCTTCTATTGCAACAACTATATATTTTGATAATTTTCATTTCTTTGTCGCTTCAGGCAACATCGTAACTAATTCTTATTCATCCTATGACATTTCTGCACAATACTTAGTTATTGATAATATAGAAAATCCAGCTTTGGCTGATAAAGAAGTACAGATGGCTCTTAGAGATAGAACAGCGGACACAGAAATAATTTCTAAATCAATAACAACTGATAGTAATGGAATTGCTTCATTTGTATACTCAGGTACATTGGAGCAGAAAGAATATGAAATTAGAACTAATATAACGTCTCAAACATATAATACAAGTAGTTATTTTACACCTTTACCGTCAGGTGATATGCCTTTCAGTTATGAGACTAAAGAAAATGGAGATCGAAATTATTGGGATTTTTCAGAAGGGTCATTTGATGGATGGGATGATTATGGATATGGTATGACTAGATATGTGGAAAATGGTGTATTCTCTCTTGTTGTAACTGCTGGATACCCATACGCTACAATCAGAAATTATGATGATTATAACGGGTTGGATTTTGGTTCATATGACACAGTTGTTATAAGGGCGAGGGGGACTGTCACAAATGTGCTGAGGTTCAATACTCCTGCGGGTTATGTATATCCCGAAAGTGGAAACACATTTTTATCAGAAACTGATTTTAATATATATTATTTTGATATCAGTTCGATTTCAGGTACAATTGCCTTATTAGTCACTACGAATACTGTTGATGGAACTTCACTTTCCGTTGGAGATTTTTTTGATGTTGATTATATCAGATTTATAAATACAACAACAACATCAGAGATTTATGAGACTGAAACAGATTTTATTCTCTCTAGTGTAAATGATACAAAATCATATTTTTACACTTTAGATTCATATTCTAGCTATACTAATGATCTTGAGTACATTCCAAAA
>JAJRQD010000294.1 GCA_024280435.1 archaeon
ACAACTGCAGAATCTTGAGATAATTGATCTCGAGGATAATAAACTAGAAACATTACCTAATAATATTGGACAATTACAAAATCTTGTATGGCTAAATCTCTATAATAATAAACTTAGCTCATTACCAGATAGTTTTGGACAACTGCAGAATCTTGAGAAACTAGATCTTAACAACAATAAACTTGAGAGATTACCGGAAAGTATTGGACAATTACAAAATCTTGAATATATAGGTATCAATGATAATCAGCTGAACTCATTACCAGATAGTTTTGCACAACTGCAGAACCTTAGAGGACTATATCTCAGCAATAATCAATTTGAAACACTACCAGACAGTATTTTAAAAAGGAAAGACATTGAAATAGAGTGGTAAATACACAATAGCTGATAGATTGTTAAAATTCTAGCATTTATGAGCCTATAACACAGTATAGTTACCAATAATTAAGCTTCCACAATGTTATTTTCAGTTCATTATATTACAGAATTTACTGTGTAATTTATAACAGTCTTTGAATTACAGTTTCACAATCATATTCTTATAATATCAGTAATCTGTTTTTTCTTGCAATCTTAGCATTAAAAAATTTGTACCAAAAACTAGTTCTACAAAGATTGTCTTATTGTGAGTTGATTTCCATAAATTTGGATAATTCTTGTATAATCTCAAATTTCGATCTTGAAAATTATTTGTCCCTTTATCAGTGGCGATTTTCAGGTTCTACAATTAATCTTACACCTTGAGAACCTAAATGACCGCTTTATCATTATCAGTCTTATCTCGATAATGCGTCTGGAAAATATCCTCAGAATTAGCAATAGCTTCCATGCAACGATAACATCTGCTGTATTTGACTTTTATAGTTAATATAGCAGTTGTCTCAACTGCAATGTGAGCTTAGTAAAAGGTACGAGATGTTTTTTTTAAATTTTATCCCATTTCAAGGACCTTGAATTAAAAAACAGAATTATCTAAAGCAGCACTTTTTGGATTTGGAAAACTACACAAAATCAGTACCATTTGTGTATTTTAATTTTTCTCTTTCGCTTAATACTATATGGTAATTCATAGTAAAGATGAGAGCTGAGATATAATTCTTTAAGGTTCTTTAATTTATTAAAACTATCTGGCAATGTGGTTAATTCATCACTGATGAGATCCAGTTCTCTAAGATTTTGCAGTTCTCCAAAGCTATCTGGTAATAAATCGATTTGATTGTAGCCAAGACTTAGTTTCTCTAGATTTTGCAATTGTACAATACTCTCTGGAAAAGTCTCAAGTTCATTATTGATGAGATCTAGTTCCTTTAGATTTTGTAGCTGACCAAAACTATCCGGTAGTGTCTCAAGTAGATTATCTTTGAGATCTAGCCACATAAGCTCTCTCAGTAGACCAAAATTCTCATGTAATGATTTTAATTGATTATCCCTGAGATTAAGTTTCTCTAGATTTTTCAGCTGTACAATACTCTCTGGAAATGATTTCAGTCGGTTATAACTGAGATCTAGGTGCACTATATCTTGCAGTTCTACAATACTGTCCGGTAAGGTCTTAAGTTTATTATTGCTGAGATTTAATTCCTTAAGATTTTGTAATTGTACAATATTATCAGGTAACGTTTCAAATTTATTACCCTCAAGATTCAGTTCTTTAAGATTTTTCAGCTGTACAATATTATCCGATAACGTCTCAAGTTCATTACCACCGAGATACAGTTTCTCAAGATTTTTCAGTTCTCCAATATTATCCGATAACATCTCAAGTTTATTGCCCTCCATATTTAGTTCTTTAAGATTTTTCAGCTGTACAATATTATCTGGTAGTGTATCAAATTGATTTTCCTTAAGTTGCAGTTTCTCAAGATTTTTCAGCTGTAAAACACTATCTGGTAGTGTATCAAATTGATTTTGGCTGAGATCTAGTTCAGTAATATCCAATTGTCCAAAATTCTCAGGCAAAGTCTCAAGATTATTATTACTGAGAATTAATTCTCGGATTTCCATCTCAAATAAGGATTTGGGAATGATATTCAGTTCTACATATGCTAGATCAACAGTTCCTTCCGTAAGATCTGTGGTGAATTTATCTTTATACTCTATTAAATGTTCATTGAGATCATTTTCCTGGAGTATTTTGCTCTCTAACAGTAATTTATTGTATTGCTCCTCCACAGTACTCATAATTACCATATATATTAATATTATAAAAAAATAATTGTGAACTGATAGAATTGTTTTTGTTATTATATCTATATCATTCTTTTCTTGACTAGAACTACTGTGGCAATCAAGAAACCAATTGATCCAATACCTAGGGCAATTCCAGTGATTTTCAGTGCCTCTGGAATTACTATCTCCTCAGTGGAATTAGTACTTGCAGTATCATTATTCTCCACAGATGGGTTATCAAGCAGTGGGTTCTCCACAGCTTCTATCTCCATTGGTGAGCTAACAGTCAGAGCCTCTGATCTACCACTCTCGCCCAGCGAATTAGAAGCTGTGATAACATATATGTATATGACATCCGCCTCTATATCAGTATCTATGAATTTATTGGTTGTTACATTGGCAACTGCAGTCATATAACTATCACTATCAAACTTGCGATATACTGTGTAATGAGTAATTGCATCTCCATTATCAAATGGTGCAGTCCATTCAAGAGTGATGCTCTCATTGCTTGTGCTGTATATCAGGTTAATAGGAATCTCGGGTACTGCAGTGGGGAATATTGATACCACATCAGATGTATTTCCACAACCCATATCCGTGTGTGGAACAATCATATAGTAATAAGTCACTCCAAAATCCACTGTATCTGTGAATTCATTGGTTGTTACATTTGCAATAAAGGATAGGCTATCTATATCTGTGGATCTGTACACATGATACACAGTTATATTCATTCCACCTGTCATCAGGGGCGTATCCCATGTCAATTCAATATCAGAGCCGTTCTGTGATATATCTATATTATTTACACTATCTGATATTGTATAGGGAACTATGCTTGCAGAATTACTGAATGCACTCTCACCCTCACTGGTGATGGCTGATATGATATAGAAATACTCTAGTCCATGTTCATGAACAGTAGTATCATTATAATCAGTTGTAACTGAGGTGGCAAGCAGAGTATAGATATTATCCGTTGCATTTGCACGGTAGATATTATAAGATAGAATTTCAAGGCCTCCTGTATCAAGAGGTGCAGTCCATGAAATGTATATGCCATCATCTGAATGCACAGCTGTTGTATCAATAGGTGAGGATGCCAGTGTCACAGGCATTGTCATCACAGTATCTGAATTATCTGCAAATCCCATCACATTATGTGCTACGATGTAATACTGATAGATCACTCCATTTGTCAATTCCACATCTGTATAGCTTGTATCAAATACCTTCGCAAGTAGTTCAAAGCTGGCAGAATTATCATCATATCTGTATATCTCATAATAGAAATATACTTCAAATCCACCATCATAAGGGGCTGTCCATTCAATAGTGATGAAAGTATCACCTGCTGTCATATTAATATCTATGATCTTGTCTGGAACTCCTCCTGGTAGTGCAATTGTATGTAATGAATATCCAGATGTACCGATCTCATTCACTGCTACAACTACATATAAATAATTTATACCAAGAACAGTTACTGTATCAATGTAACTCAGATTACTGGTGTTTGCAATCAGAGTATATCCATTTCCGGTTGATCTGTAGATAAGGTAGGCTGTGATTGCAGAACCTCCATCTGATATGGGTGCAAGCCATGAAAGAGTTATCTTATCATAATTAGTGGTTGAATTCAATTTTACAGGTGCTGTTGGAATATTACTCAGTGTAATACTCACCTCTACTGATATGCTACTCTCACCTGCCATATTGTATGCAACAACTATATAATAGTATGTTACCCCGTACAATGCACTGGTATCTGTGAAAGATAGTGAGATTGGAGATCCAATCAGTGTATAGTCAGTACCCATTGTGGTTGTTCTGTAAATTCTGTACTCAATTGCAGTGGCAACCTCATTCCATGATAATACAACTTCATTGTTCACTGCATTAATCTGTACATTGGCTGGGGTAGCAGGTACAATTCCAGTAGACCCACTGACCACTGCTGATTGTGCACTTTCTCCGGATTCATTTATTGCAACTATCACATAGTAATATACGATGCCATCAATTGTTGTATTGTCTGTATAGCTGTTAATCACAGTGCTTCCAATCAGTACATAGCCATTGCCTGTCGATCTGTATACATCATATTTTGTGATTGGAGAATCTGATGTTGATACATTCCAATCCAATACTATATGGTCGATTGATGCAGTTAGGACTAGATTTGCAGGTGCAGTGGGTACATCACTTGGAATAGTACTTTTCTCAGTTGCCAGTGCACTATCTCCCTCTGAATTTACAGCCACAATGGTATAATAGTATTTAATTCCATTAATTGCCGTATTATCAGTATATGTGTATACAATACCAAGTGTTGTCAGCTCAGCTCCATAAGTACCTGAAATCTCTGATCGGTATATTCTGTATCCGGTGATTGTGGCACCATTATCGCCGGTATCTATCCAATTAAGAGTTACCTGACTATCTGCTGGTGTTAGCGTAAGTATTGGAGCATTTGCAACTGTACATGGAGTATCTGAGATCTCACTGGAATACTGCCCCTCGCCGTTGATGTTACTGGCAGTAATTATATAATAATATTTTTGTCCATTATTAAGGTTTGTATCATTATAATTCAGATTACTGGTGGTGGCAATCTGAGTATATGCATTTCCGGTTGATCTGTAGACTGTATAGACTGTGATTGCAGAACCTCCATCTGATGTGGGTGTAGTCCATTGAATATACACAAATGCATCGCCATGTGTTGAGGATACACTCTGTGGCTCAGATGGTACATTTGCAATGGTGATCTGTATCTCATTGGAATAATCACTCTCGCCTATTGAGTTGGTTGCGGTGATTACATAGTAATATTTCTCAGATGCAACTGCTGTGGCATCTGTATAGCTTGTAGCAGCGGTTGTTGCCAACAATGTGTATCCACTGCCCATTGTGCTTGATCTGTAGATTGTATAGGTTGTGATTGCAGATCCGCCATCGTATGTGGGAACTGTCCAGCTGAGTGCAGCTGTGTTGTCACCGGTCAGATCCAATGGTGCACTAGGTACGCCAATTACTGTGAATGATAATGTCAGAGAGACTGTACTTACTCCATTGGCATTCTCTGCGTACACACGGTAGCTGTAGGTGCTACCCTCTGAAGCAGTCAGATCATAGAAATACAATTCAGTGCTTGATCCGAGGGCAGTCCACCATGGACCTGATATTTTTCTCTCCACATAATAAGTAGTGGGGGCACCACCATCATCGCATACCCATGATAATATTACTTCTCCATTGATATACACGGCAGATAATGAGCTGGGGGTACCAGGAGAGGTGGAGGGAGTGATTGCAATCTCATTGGAGGGTTTTGATTCTCCCTCTGAGTTGACTGCAATCACAATATAGTAATATGTAACACCATTTGTGAGTCCAGTATCGGTAAATGAAGTGATGGTACCTGCGGAGAATGTATCAGTATATACCCCTGCAGTGGTGCCTCTCTTGATAATATAGTCAGTAATTGGTGAACCTCCATCTGAAGCAGCAGTCCAGCTGAGATCTATCTCAGTATCTCCTGCACTGCCAATCAGATCTGTTGGTGCATCGGGTAGCTGTGGAATAGAGCCTGATACCTCTGTGGAATATTCACTCTCACCTGCATTACCTATTGCTGTGACAACATAGTAGTATGTCTGTCCAGAATTGATATTGATATCCTCGAATTTTAGAGTGTCTGTCTTTCCAATCAGAATATACTCAGTACCTGAAATTTCAGAACGATAGATCTTGTATCCAATCACATCACCCTCTGCTGGTACATCCCAGTTGATAGTTATATTATCTGTGTAGCTGTTGGCAATTACTGCCAGAGGTTCTGAAGGAGTTGTACCTGGTATAATACTTACCTCCACAGATGCAGTACTTCCAAGTAGATTCACAGCAGAGATAATATAATAATATTCAGTATTGCTTGTAACATTGCTATCTATATAATTCAACTCAGATGTGGATACTATCTGCGTATATGGTCCACCAGCAGTGAGAGATCTCTCAACAATATATTCAGTTATTGTGTATCCAGAATCAGTCAATGGCACATTCCATGATATGAACACAGCAGTTCCATTAGTTCTTAGTACTGGGTTCTGTGGTGCAGTGGGTGTTGATACAGGAGTAGCTGTAATCTCCTCTGAGAATAGGCTGGCACCAACTCTGGTAACACTTTTAATCGCATAGTAGTATGTGATGCCATTGATCAGCTCATTGTCTGTATATGTGAGAACTGCCTCTGTATTTCCAATATATGTATATGGTTCTCCAGAGGTGGTTGATCGGTATATGAGATAATCAATCACCGTGGATCCTCCATCATCAGGAGGTGGTGAGAAGAATAATCTGACCTGACTATCATCCACAAGTGCAACCAGATCAACAGGAGCATCTGGCATTGCCACAAGTGTTGCAACCACCTCGTTTGATTTTATGGATTCTCCATATGCATTGATTGTGGTCACTGTGTAATAATAAATTGCACCTTTATTAATAGAACTATCATTATAGAAATTATCTGTTGTAGTATCAATATATGCAGTTGTACCGGAAGTGGTTGACCTGTATATATTGTATCCGGTGATTGGTGATCCACCATTATTTGGAATTTCCCATTTCAGATCGATGGATGAGCTGGTATATACTGATATCACCGGTGCAGAAGGTACACCAAATGCCATTGCACTTACCTCAGTTGTATCTGAGCCCTCTCCGATGATACTAGTTGCAGACACGGTGTAATAGTATGTTATGCCGTTCTCAACAGTTGTATCGGTATATGATGTGGAAATTGTTGTGAATGTATCGGTGTATATACCAGTTGTGGTACCTCTTTTCACAGTATAGGAGGTAACGGGTAGGTCTGAAACAGCAGCCGTCCAGCTGAGAGATATCTGGTCCTGTTCACCGGTTACCACAAGATCAGTTGGTGCAGCAGGTCTATTTCCAGGAGTAGCAGTAATCTCAGCTGAATTAACAGATTCTCCAACAATATTTGTTGCAGAGACTGTATAATAGTAGGTCTGCCCATTTGTTAGTCCAGTATCAGTATATGATGTGGAAATGGTTGTGAATGTATCTGTGTATATACCAGTTGTGGTACCTCTTTTCACAGTATAGGCTGTTATTGTCTCTCCACCATCATATGGTGCAGTCCAGCTTAGAGATACCTGTCCTACATCGGCTAATCCCACAAGATCAGTTGGTGCATCAGGAACGGTTGCAGGTGGTAATTCAAATGTAAATCCAAGTACAGATCCCCTAGCAGTGTGATAAGAAATAAAATCATCTGCTGATGCATATCCCCATTGAATATCCATGGCAGTACCGGGTAATATTGCATAATCAGTTGCATCACCAGTATCCAACAATCTTGAGTATTCAAGCACAGTTGTGGTGCCATCATCTGAACCACCATAAGATATGATATCCTCAGTGCCACCCTGAGAGATATCAGATGCATGGGTTGTAGCTGAGATACCGATGAAATCCTCCACATATGGAGTGCCAGATGATACATAACCTATGGCATAATCAATATCAGCCATTCTGTTAGTTTCCACACCCCATCCAAGGGATATCCAACCCGTTGCAACTGCAGAGATACCCATGTATATAGTATCTGCCACGATGGAGTAATGCAGATAGAATGATGATGAGGCATCCAGTAGTGTGGAATAATCATACTCCCCATTGGATATTACGCCATCAATTGTGATAGCCTGAGTTGTAATTGGTATAGTGGGATTTATTGCAAATTCCACATTTGATAAATCAATTGTATCATTTGATGATTCCACTGAATTGAGTGGAGAAATCAACAAGATACTTATTAGTACTAAAATTTCAAATTTTTTTGATTTGAACATTTATTCACCTATGTACAAAAATGCATCAAGGATTTATAATGTTAAGGCTAATTATGTATGTATTTGTATTTTAACTATATTATTTATAGTCATAAATACATTTTTTATAGTTTTTGTATAAATTTTTGTGAAAATAACTAGAAAATTTATCACTTTAAAATATAATTCGGTACTATGAATAAGAATAAATATTTCGAGTACAAACTATATCAAAAACTGATATAATCGAAATATTTTTGATAAATTTAATCATAAGTTGGAAACATTCACAGATTTTTCGAATTAATCCATATATTAAAAAAAAATGTAAACTATTCTTTGTATAGTTATTAGAGATTTTATATATTTACTGTGTAATTTTCTTTCAGAGTACAAAATATTTTGATAAATTTTAGAAGATTAATAGTAAAATCAAATCATTTGATTTAAAATTTTATCTTTGCATAAATTATCAATTTTATTGTTTCTAAGAGGTGTTTTAGAATTAAAATACAAAAAATAACAGTTATGCTAACCTGTATATTGTTACTTTCAATAACTCCAGGACAAGCACAAGACATGCGAGGCTTCTCCAGCAGAAATTTCAGCTCTGGAGATCTAGAAATCAACAATAATGCAATCGATGATGGATGGGCAGATATAGATCAGCTTGACCTGTCAACATTTGGATCCGGTGGATATGCCAAATTTGCAAATAATGGAACACATATGTTCACATTACTGCGCGCTACATCCTCATTGAACTGGATATCAATTGAATTTGATTATGAGAGTACTGGCTGTATGAAACATGATGGCTGGGTATTTTATCTGTCAAATGGAGAGGTAGATGCAAAAGATGTATATTTTGAGGGAACAGTATCCCCAACAGTTGATTCGCAGAATGACTTACTTGTAGAATCTGTGGTAGATAATAATATGGTGGATATAGAGATAATCCGCCCATTCAATACTGCCGATACAACTGATATTGAATTTCTAAATGATACTGTCACTTTTATTGCTTTTGCATCAGATACAGATCATTTTGAGGAAAGAGAGACTTTCTATCTTAGTATAAAATACTATGATCTTGCAGATGGTGCAGTATTGCCCGTGGATGAGGAATTAAACTTTGATATTCCCCAATCAACTGACTGGACTCCTGTAAAAAAGAACGTACTCTATGGTGCCCTGCTATTTGTTGGTGTATTCATACATATACATCATACAATCAGGGTTGCGTTCAGACCTCTTGAACACGGCTCTAGAATAGTTGACTCCAATTTCAAAGCACCAAAATTATTGGATCAGATAGATGATATCAGATCAAAAGGAGATTATAAATAAATGAATGAATCACAGATATTAATGGATAGACAGGATCATCAGGAAAATGATTGTATTGATGAACATATGGAGGATAATGGCGAGTTCTACCTGTATGCAACTAGATATACACTACTACAGAGATTACATCACTGGGCCAATCTATATGTGATGCTGGTACTTTTTGCCACCGGACTTGAGATATTCAATAAGAAATTCATATACAAAGATTTCATATACACACAGGAACTGCATATCAAAATGGCATATGCAGTGTTCTATATTGGTATTGTAATCTATGTGCTTATGCTGGTTGCTACTAAAAAATATAAGCATGTAATCCCACTGCCAACAGATATAATCAATCTTATACTGATCCTGGCCTGTGGCTTGAAAATTATGAAAGAATGCAATTATTACCCACATTATGATTTCTACAACCCAGAGAAGAAAAAATATGTGATGAAATACCATCCTACACAAAAATTACTGGCAACTGGCAACTTTGGTGCACTATTACTGATAGGTATTTCTGGATTTGCACTGCTAAAAGATATCAATCCAAATGCAACTGGTTTATTGATTGATGCAGCTGTAATTATTGCAGCTCCATTTGTAGAGCTGGGAGTTGATCTGAGATTGACACATTTCATACTGTTCTCATA
>JAJRQD010000295.1 GCA_024280435.1 archaeon
CGAATTGTTGTAGAACAGACACCTAGCAATATTCCTGCATTTGACACTGAATAATACATACAATCAATTAATGTTTAACTCAAAGAATTACTGAATGTATAAGATTGTCAAATTGTGGCTTGAATTCATTTAACTGTTCCATACCCCAATCCCATAAAAACAACATTCAGCAATTGTAAATACATATCTCACATACTAATCTCGTATACATACCATCAGACACATGATAATTGTTTATTTTTTTCTAATCAATAATTTGAAAACTGATCTATTACAATTATCATGCAAGTATTCTAAATATAGTTCCTCCATAAAATAAGAGGTGTAAACACAAGCATCAAACAATTACACCACGCAAAAAACATAGGCTCATTATTTAATAAACCGAATTCATACATTGAATAACGTATTTTCAATCCACGAATTGTCATTTTAACGAATTAACAATATGTGAACAGATAAGTTATAATATCACGCAAAATTGAGAGATTTATATGGCAGAAAAAGTCTATATGGTCTCTGGAGGCGTATCAAAATTCGCCAAAACAAGACCAGATAAAACATTTCAGGCTGTTGCTAAAGAATCTTACGATTACGCACTCAGCGATTTAAAAAAGCCAAGAAAAGAAGTACATGACCTAATCGATGGATCAACCGTATCATACTTCTCAGACCACTTCAACCGTCAACTTATGGCTGGTATCATGGTACAAGACTATCTAGGTCTAATACCAAGACCATCCAAAAGAATCGAAGGTGGAGGAGCCACAGGTGGACTAAACTTCCAATCTGCATATGAATCCGTTGCATCCGGAAGAATGGGGCTAACAGCAGCCATAGGATGGGAAACTATGGACAGAGTGAATACAGCTATGGGGAATCAGTTCATAAGCCTTGCAAGCGATATTTCATTCGACTTCCCAGTGGGTGGATTTTATTCTGGATTTTACGCTATGATGGCGACTCGTCACATGAAGGAATTTGGTACCACGGTGGAGCAGATGGCGACAGTGTCTATCAAAAACCATAAAAATGCACTGTACAATCCCTATGCACAGAAATCTGGTAATTTATCAGTTAATGATGTTAGAAACAGCCCAATGGTGGCATGGCCATTGACTAGACTTGATATCTGTGTGATGTCCAATGGTGCAGCCACTACATTGCTTGCAGATGAGGATATGGCATTTCAGTTGACTGATAATCCAATTGAGATCACAGGTGTTGGAACAGGAACTGATGCTATGAGAATGGCAGATAGACCTCATAAAGATGTTCTTCTAGCGGCAAATGAGAAAGCAGAGGATTATATCGGTGATAAATTCGAGGGTGGTAAGTTGAAGTATCCTGGAATTCATTCCTTCAGAGGAGGTCGTGCAGCTGGTAATATGGCATATAAGATGGCTGGAATAACCAATCCCACCAAGCAATTGGATTTTGTGGAATTACATGATGCTTATACTTCTTCTGAATTACAGACAATAGAGGATCTTGCACTCTGTAAGTATGGAGAGTCAGGTGAGTTCACTATGTCTGGAGCAACTGCAATGCCAAATATTGATTACGGTATTGATTTTACTGGAGAAAAGGGTATAGTTCCTGTAAATCCATCAGGTGGTCTGATCGCTTGTGGACATCCTGTTGGTGCTACTGGTCTGATGCAGGCAGTATTTGCGTTCTGGCAGTTACAGGGTTCACAATCTCGTCACTTCGAGGCAATGGGTATGAATACAGAGGATGCAAAGAAGTTACAGTTGGAAAATCCCAAGAGGGGAGCAATTCATTCACATGCAGGAACAGGAACATACATATCAGTATCAATACTTGAGAGACCAGATGGTCAGGAACTGGAGTTCAACAAATAGGAGAGATAATTATGGTAAAATTCAAAACAAACCCTAACGCAAAAATGGAAGAGGACTGGAAGGATTTCAGTGGAACAACAGTGTTAAATCTTCCTTTCCCAAAGGATTGGACAGATGAGCAATTAAAGAATATGAAACCTATTATTGTCAAATGGCCAATTACTATCAATTATATCCATACATATGGACAGGATAGTCCCTGGTTCGCAGCACTGAGCAATGGTGAATTGATTGGTACAAAATGCAAGGAATGTGGTTTCACAACTGCAAATCCAAAACTTGCATGTCAAGAATGTACTGCAGAGACTGAATGGGTGAAATTACCCAAGGAAGGGAAGGTACACGCATTCACAGCCTGTCATTATGGTGGTGAGGCATTTCTTGATGAGATCGAGAAGAATGGTCCATTCGTACTGATTATGGTTGAGTTCGAGGGAGTGGATACACTGCTCATGTCAAGGCTGATAGGAGTGGATTCACATGAGGCCTCACTTGATTGGATTGGAATGAAGATCAAAGCAAAATTTGCAAAACTATCACAGATATCACCCACAGATGTGTACTTTGTACCCGCAGAATAATATTTAACCAAAAATAGATAAAATTAGTGTAACAATCAAAATTCATGACCTTGAGGTCCACTACCAACATATTCTAGATACTCTTGGAAAAGAGATACAAACTTGGTTTACTGAATAACAGTTGATAATTGGTCATCACCTTGTTTATTTGAAAGATCTTTCCATTCACAAGATTTAGGGATCGTAAGTCCATTTAAGCCTGTTGTTGAGGATTCTTCTGCCAGCTTGAGGAATACTAAATAAGTTAGTTGTTCCACATAATCTCCATAGGATACCCCACCATCTAACAGGACATCACAGAAATTCCATAATTTTTGTACAATTGTATTAATTCCACTCATGACAATTCTTTAATATTCATAAAAAGTAGATATCCTGTTTTTATGAATATTAAAGAATGGTTTAAAAGATATGAATATTCATCAGATGATTGGAAAACGATAGCTGGATTAATCTACGATTTAAGTGATAATTTCCAGAAATCTCCTGATCAACTCGTTACTTTAATAGAGGAATTTACAAGTTCACCACTTAGTAAGGGTTTTCAATGTGGATCAATCAGTCCAATTCTATCTGCTTTAGGAAAAGATTATCCTCTTGTAAATAATAATACTATTACTACATATGACTATATGATCAAAGTAATTCTTCCTGGTAAAAGAAGGAAACTTAAACAAAAATTAAAATTTTACCCAAAAAATCGAGAATTAATTCTTTCTTTAATTGATCTCCTTAAGGCACCTGGATTGGATAGTATTCGTAATTTTGATTTTTTTACTTACTGGTTTGATAAGAGCAGACAATCAACAAAGAAGAAACAAAAAAATCTAAAACAAATTGACAATGAGACAGTAGAAGAAATAGAAACTCCTGTTGAAGATATAAAGATTGAAGAATTTCTGAACAATGTAAAGACTAGAACAGATTTTAATGAGACATACGCTTTTGCAATTCCAAGAAAAATTAATATTAGTAGTATTATAAACTATTGTGAACGTGAAAAATGGACTCTACCTCGTTTTCAAAGATATTTTGATTGGAATAAGGAAGATGTAAAGGAACTTTGGGAGTCTATTTTCAAAAATTACTATACAGGCTCACTTCTATTATGGGAAACAGGTGGTGATCCTAAATTCAGCACAGAAGCAATTAAGGGAGTTGTGACAACCAATAAGGATCGAAATGATGCTCTCATTCTTGATGGGCAACAAAGATTGACTTCAATATATTTTGGTGTACGAGCCCCTCAAATAACTATCAAAGGTAGTCAATCATTCTTATTCCTATATTTTAATATTAATTCCTATTTTAAAGGAAAAGAAAATGTCATTGAAATTCACACATCAAGGTTTTCTAGACAAGAAACAATTAGAAGACTTATTTTTCCAATATATGAATTAGAAAATTATTCAGAATGGATACAAGATTTAAAAGATCATTTATTTTCAGAGCTTCAGTCGAATGCTGATATTTCTCGTGAAAACGAAAGAGAATATTAGCATCTTATTGATAATATGCGTGATAGAATACAAAATAAATTAAGGAATACATGGGAAGGTTATGAATTACCATATATTCTCCTTCCAGAGGATATAGATGTTAGTCAAGTTACTGATATATTTGAAAATCTAAATTCTAAGGGTAAACGTCTCAGTGTGTTTGATTTATTAATTGCAAGATTATTCAGGCATGATATCCCATTAAAAGATAAATGGGATAATGTACTTAGAGATCATGATATTATAAAGAGATATAAAACGGGTAAAGCAAAAATGAAAATGCCAATATATATCAATGGAATCAAAATTAGTCAATACTGTTGGGCTCATCTTTTGAGAGATATTAAAGATCTGGAAGATAAATCTGAAAATGGTAAACATATTCATAAAAAATTAATTGAGATTTTTAAAAATCTAAAAAATATTCAAGAAAAACTTAGGAAAGAGAACCGACCTGTAAGTGACGAATTTTACAACAAAACCCTTCAAAAAATTAGACAGCTTGGAGAAGAAGGCAATTGTAAAAAAAACAGAAACACTAAGAAAACGCCTAATTAGAAGAGGTGAATATTTTCTTACATTTCTAAAATATCCTCAAGTGCCAATGACTAATAATCTTGCAGAACAATCACTGAAAACAGTGATTGGTCATAGGAAAAATAATAGCCCTCTGAGAAATCTACGTGCAATGAAAAGATATGGTGATTTTATTTCTGTAATGTATACTTGGCAGCTAAATAAAATCCCAATTGCATCATCACTTAGGAATCATATTAAAAATCAATTAGGTCAATCTATTTTAGCCGATTAATAATTGGGTGAAAGACACACAAAAAAATATCTTATGGAAATATAAAATACATACTTGATAAAATAAATTGGCCCTCGAAATGAATATATTCAAGCTTAAATCATCTTATTTCGCAAGTGTGTATTTATTTATTATTTAAATTAATGTACAATCATATTACATCACTTCATTAGCTATTGTAAAAATAGGGAATTTATTTTTACATCTTCACAATACTATTTTCAATTTATTTAATTTGATAATTTTCCCATTAAAATATGCCTGATTTATGAGATAAGATTGTTAAACTACAAATAGGAGGTAATTATGAATGGAGCATGGAAAATCAAAATAAAATTCCTATTGATATCAGACTATTGTTATTAGATCCCAGAAATCCTAGATTTGTTACAAATTTGAAAGAAGCAATGAGACGAGGTTCTCCTTCCTTGGAAAAAACAATAAATTTGCAATATTCAATAAGGAAAAAAATTAAGGATTCTAAAAATATTAAATTACTTCGAAAATCAATTATTGAAAATGGATTTAAAGATCTAGATCCATTAATTGTGAAAAGTATAGAAAATTCGGATAAATACATAGTAATTGAAGGAAATAGGAGAATTGGAACTGTTTTAGAAATATTAGATGATAGATATGATTTGGAATTGATGTCTGAAGAAAATCGAAGAACTCTAGAACAAATTAATTGCATTGTTTATCCTCATGATGTTGCTGATGATGAATTGGATCAAGTATTAGGTATCAGACACTTAGTAGGTATTCAGAATTGGGATGAACTACAAAAAGCTTTAATGTTTGCATCCTTTTATGAAGAAAACCCAGATGTAGATGCAATTGCAACGTCATTTGGTCATGATGTGGCAAAAGTGAATCAATATATCAAAGCTGTTGCATTATATAATTGGATTTTAGAGAATACACCATATGCTGATACAATACAGAAGAATCCATCTCTTGATATATTCATTGAAACATGCTCTAAAAAATATATTAATGAGTGGTTCGGATACAAAGAAGTTATAGACAATAGATTAAACCCAATTGTAAACCATCCTGAAAATGTGGAAAAATTTGCAGAATGGATGGCTAATGACATTATAAAATCAGGGAGATTTGATGTAAGAGCATTCAATTCTATATTAGCAACAGCTAATGCTGATTACTATATATCAAGAATTGAAAATGGTGAAACACCTCAACAAATACAAGGTGAATTAACCACGTTGCAAAAGGGTAACTGGATAAAACAAGTAAGAGGTGCAATTAATTCACTTGAAAAAATTAAATTAGAAGATGTTGAAAATCTTAAATTTGAAGAAAAATTACTTCTGGAAAAATTAGTTAAAAGTGCTCAGGGCGTAATAATTAAACACCAAAAATTAGTTGCTTAAGAGGAATTATTAATGAATTGGTTAAACACACATTGGGAAGAATTTTTAATCCCTCATAAAGTTAATATTGGGGGGAATATGGTCGTATTACAGCAATTACAAAGTAAAATAAATCTGTTTTTGTTTAAGGAAGCTAGACATAAAGAACATTTTTCGATATATCAAGTAGTCGAATATTTGGTAAATCATGAATTACTACCAAATGAAATAGTTCATGATCAAACTTCAATTTCTAATGCTGAAAATGATTTGTTAGACATATTACGAACAAAATACAGCTCCAAACTGAATGTATTAAGAGGAGATCTAATTAAGCCTATTGCGAAAAAATTAGATTCCAATCCAAAGTTAAAAGTGATTAATGAAATTGTATATTCTTATTCTAATTTAAAAATATCACAAAATTGTAAATTATATAAGCAAGATGATATATGTTTGTACTTAATTTCTCCAAATTCATTACATTTATCATTTGAAGGTTATGTGGATGAAGAAATAATTCAGAATATTACACCTATATTACTTTTGAAATATTTTATTGATAATCATCAAAATCAATTAGATTTTGTATATTTATTTGAAATATCGAATGTCATTTTTAATAAAGGGATTTTAAATTTATCATCAATTGATATTACAATAAAATTATTTCAAGATTCAGAAATAATCAAAAAATATGATAAATTAAATTATAATACTTCCCGAAGGTTTGAAATATTTGAAATAACTAATACATCGAATGTAATAAATGACTATAACAAATTAATTAACTATAATATTTTTAACAATCCTAGATTGAAATCATCAATTGATAGACTTATTTATTCAATAAATTCAGAAAATTTACAAGATATTATCCTAAATCTTGTTATTTCTTATGAAACATTATTACTTCAAAATAAAGATGTTGAGATTGGTTTTCGGCTAGCTTTGTATGCTACTTTTTATGGGTCAGATTCTATTGAAGAAATAGATGATAATTTTGAATTTATCAAGACTGCATATAGTAAAAGAAGTGATGTAGCACACGGAAATGTAAATAATTTGGATGATTTAGTTGGTAAAATTGATATTATTAAACTATTTTCCATTTTAACAAACATTATTTCAAAGATTATAGATGGTCAAGATTCTATTTTTACTAAACCAATACATATATCAATATTAAAGGAAGTGAAAATTGTACATGAAATATTGAATATAAGTAAAATATATAATTTTGATTTAGATCGCTTAATAGAATCTCATATTAAGATGAATCGCAATTAACAACATTTCAAAATTATTGGGGGGAAGAAATTTTCACATGGGGTCAAATAATGTTCTGTGAGGGGAGAATCTATTTCACATCAACATCATCAACATGAATTATCAATAAATTTGGACAATTCATCTCTTAATTTGATCAGAGATGGTTCATGAAGATACATCATATGACCTGCGAAATAATAGCTCATAGTGATATTCTTCTTCAGCGTGGGATCAAGTCCTAGATGGCTGAATGTATATTCAGTGGCAAAATATGGAGTTGCAAAATCAAAGTATCCATTTGCCACATGTAATTTCATATTCTGATTTTTGTGCATTGCAGATCTTAATGTTTCTGCAACATTGACAAATCTATTCTGATATTCTTTGTAATCCCAGTTCATATACAATCCAGCAAGTATCTCATAAGGTAGTTTACTCTCGAATTTCAG
>JAJRQD010000296.1 GCA_024280435.1 archaeon
ACTTTGATTAATTCACCATCACGTATCACCTCCGCGTCTTCAAGGTACTCATTAGTT
Source organism: archaeon (assembly GCA_024280435.1). GTDB lineage: Archaea > Asgardarchaeota > Heimdallarchaeia > Heimdallarchaeales > Kariarchaeaceae > JAJRQD01. Next base: position 58 of record JAJRQD010000296.1, read on the forward strand.
AAACCGCGAATTGAGAATACCTGTTGATACTTCAAAATTGTTGTTGGTTTCTGTGGTAGTCCACCCACTCGTATTTTACATGAATATAACTCATCAAATTCATCCATAATTGATGCAGCAAGAATATTTGCCATTCCTGGTGCAAGACCACAATCTGGAATTATTGTTAAACCTGAATCAATAGCCTGTTTATTCAAATTCCGCTGTGCATTAACCACATCTGGATTTCCACCAAGATCTAGAAAATGTGTACCTGCCAATAGACAGATCTTAGTTATATATTCATTGAATTTGTAGTCAATAGCACCAAAAGCTACTTCAATACTGTTATCCTTCAAGGCCATCAGTAAAGGAGATCGGTTTATATCAATAGTTAAATCCAGATCTAAACGTATAGATATAAATCTTTCACCAAATTTATCAGCTAATAATTCCCTCCTATCATCACTAATTTCGAAACCAAAAACTTTTGCCCTGTCATCATGTGCGAGTAGATCAAAAACAATTGCTTCACCCATCATACCTAGACCTAATACTGCATAATTATTACTCATACTTTCAGAATTTGCCTTATATTGAAATATCTATTTCAAAAACAATTTGTGATTGTTAAATTTATTCTTCTCAAATATATTATATAATGAGGTAAAAACATACAATTATTCATAAATAATAAATTATTGTATTTTTTTTTATTTAATACTCATTATTTCATCATTAACATAATTAAAATTAAAGAGTTTGTAAATAAAAATAAAAAATATTGGTGAATAATATGAGTATAACTGTTTACAATATTCAGAGAAATGGAAATGCCAGTGAGGTCAGATTTGTCAAATCTACCATCACGAATTCAAGGTTAATTGTGGTAAAAGATGACATAAACAAAAAAATGTATGTGTTTTATGGGGCTCAAATACATCCTGAGACTAAAAGGCTTGGTGGATATACTATTGATGATATGAATAAATCAAATTATGAATTGATTGAGGTATCTAAAAGTGATTGGAAAGATAAGAAAAATTACCTGTTTGAATTATCTCGCAACCCAAAATTAGTTGAAGCAAAGGGTAAGGTTGAAGTGATCAAACCTAAGAAAAAAGAGATAAAAGAGAAAGTAGCTGAGAAGATAGATGATAAAGTAATTGAGAGGGTAGATGATAAAAAAGAAGCAACTAAATTTGGGATGGCAAAAACACAAAAAGAGATTGAGATAATTAGGCAAAAAATAAAAGATGAAGCATCTGAAGCTGAAAAAATTGAAGCTAAGAAAAATATAGCCAAAGTAGGCCATGCTCCAGTAGCACCTACAATTGAGATAAAACCTAAGAAAAAATTAAGTTCAATACCACAGACCAAAATACCAATGCCACCAGAAACATTAAATACTCCATCCGAGTTGGATAACCAATTCATGCTCAAAGGGGATATCTCAGAGGGAAATGATCTGATGATTGATCAATTTCAGATAAGCTATTATGATAGATCTGGCGGATCAAATTATATACTAATTCAAGAATTGAGTGATAAAATAGATGGTAGTCAATTTGATCAGATAAGAGAATTGGTAAATTCAATAAATGAGCTATGTGATAGAGATAGTACTCAGCTAACAGCCCAAAAAATACTAACTAAACAGCTTGATAAAATGATTAAAATAGTTTTTAGAAATTGAATTTGCGATCATCTTATTTGTACATACTAATTTTAAGTTGTGAATTTCACACGCTATGATGATGTCACCATTGAATGTGTTTTAATACTCTGGGGCTACTTTTCCAATTATATTTATTGTTCCATGACTTTAATTTTAAAATATAATGCAATTACGTCTAAAATGAGATAAAACAATTAAATATGTTAAGGTGTAGTTGTCTTTATGCTCGATCATAATTTGGGAAGTCAAACATACTGTAAATTCGGTTTATCAAGTCTAGATGTAACTCTTAACGGAGGTTTAAACAGAGGAGCAACTTTCATTATAGAACAGACAATCGGTTCAGATGCAGATCCTCTGATCCTCAGCTTTCTTGCAAATGGCTTGCAAAGTATGGACTATACTTTCCTCTTATCAACAGAACAGACAACAGATTATTATAAAAAAATATTCCAGGGTTTTGGAAGAAATTGGGATATGGAAGTATCAACAGGTAGATTAAGATTCATCGATGCATTTTCTGGAAGTTTCCAAACAGGTTTGAATACATCAATGTATTTGGATGGTACAGCAGCAGATCAGGGTGTGATTACAATCCCTGACATTACCAGCTCACGAGAAGTTAATGAGGGTATAAGACAATCATTACTACATGTGAAAAAGGGGTTCAATGTGGGGATTCGAGGTGCGATCTTGAATTTCTCATCAATCATACATACTTTTGATGATAAAAGACAAGTGTTTCAATTCCTACAATCAAGACGTGCAATGGATAAACTTGAGAATTCAACCACATTATTATCAATTAATGCAGATGCACATGATCCATTACTTGTCAGAGCACTTGAACATATGGTAGATGGAATACTTAAGGTGGAGATGACAGGTCATTCTGAATATGGAGATCCAGTTCACACAGTTGAGATAATTCATATGAAATCAAGAGTAGAGCTGAATGGTAGAAAAATACGCTATTCCTTCCAGAATGGTAGATTGCTGGATATGGACTAGAAATTGAAATCTAAAAACCTATTTCATCTATCTGATGATATTTATATTATATCAGGAACTCCATTTCTGATTATAAAAAACAAAAAGGCTGTATATTTGGTGCTTAGTGATATTCATTTTGGACAGGAGGAGATGATATCAAATCTTGATTGTAATGGTATTAGTCATACAGCTCAGATATTGACTAAAATGATAGTGGAGTGTGTACTAAAATTTAATGTTGATAAAATCATATTGAATGGAGATATTAAACATGTTACAAGTACATTTACTAAACAGGAAAAAGAAGACTTCTATCACCTTATGGATCAAAAAGATTTGAATAATATTGATTTCATTATTATCATGGGTAATCATGATTCACATATAATGGATATAATTGATAAAAATAGTAAAATTAAAATTGTGGATAAATTTATCATATCAAGGCAAAGCTTCAATATAATTATTACACATGGCCACAAAATTGTAGATTATTCTAAAGAAGATATACTTATTCTAGGCCATGAGCATCCAGCATATGTATTCAGAGGAAATAATGGAGAAAAAATTAAATTACATGCATTTATATCAAAATATTCTGATGAGATCAGACTACTCATCATACTTCCAGCATCAAGCTCCATATCATCAGGTGTTGTTTTTCCTTTGAGAATAAAGCAGTATTTATCACCAATCATCAAGAGTATTGATTGGCAATATATTCAGATATTTCCTTTCAATGATGATGTAGGAGTACTAGCATTACCAAAAATACCATTTGAAAAATAGGATTTCTCATAGAGTAATGGGCATAGAGATACATAATTTCGGAATATGTGAAAAAAAAAATTAGGTACACAATGTGCATTTGCACTTTACTGAGTAAATTTTTCTTTCAAAAAAAAAAAAACTTAACTAGGCTACTTTTATACTGATATCCAAAGAATAAAATAATTTGATTAATAAGAATCAATTATGGAAGAAAACAAAAGAAAAACAGTGTTGGCAATTTTTGCACACTCTGATGATGAGTTAAGTGTAGCAGGTACGCTTGCCAATCATTCAGCAAATGGAGATGATGTTTATCTTGCATTTCTAACCAAAGGAGAGAACGCATCCACAGTCAAGGGCACATCAGATGAAATAAAAAGAAAAAGAGAAGAGCATACCAAGAAAATATCATCATTACTAGGTGTGACTGTACGATATCTTGACTTTCCTGATTCTAAAATAGAGCATAATGTGGAGGGAGGTTATAAAATTGCAGAATTGATCAAAGAGATCAGACCTGAAATCCTAATATCATGGACTAAATACTCAAATATTGGCGGAGGACATCCAGACCATCGTAATACCGCAGAATTAGTTTTTGATGCCATAAGTTATGCAAGATATAAAAATGGAGCATCCAAATTTGAACCATATAGAGAATATATCAGTTATTATACATATCTCAACAGAGCAGAGAGAGTTAGCTCTCAGGTAGTATATGTGGATGTAAGTGAGCAAGTAGATAAAATCATGAAATTTATAGAAATTTACAAAGAAGCCTATGGAGATTGGCCAGTAAAGGATTATAAAATGGGACAAATGGCATTTTTCGGAAGACAAGCAAAGGTAAAATATGCAGAAGCATTTGAGAAGGTAATGTCTGGAAGGCCTGCCTCCAAATTATTGGAATAATTATATTTCTTTTAGTGCCAAAAGTAGACCTTTTCTACCAGAATAACGGTTACCATTTATGGTAATACGTTTGTACTCATCAACCTCTTCATTTTTTAGATAATCCAATGCTTTTTTATCTCCAAAGCTAGCCATAGCAAATGTAGATATTGTTCTTATCTCAATATCAGCGTCGTATTTCTTTTTAATATTCTCAATTATTTTTTTAGATTTTTTGTACCGGAAGATAGCCATTGCCTCTATACCATTCTGTATGGCAAGAGTATATTCTTCATTTTCCAGTAATTCTAAAATCAGAGGTGACAAATCAGAGAGACCAGCCATTATAATGGATCTCAATGCAGTTGTCCTTATTTTTTCATTGTCATCAGTTATTAATTTCTTTAATGGTTCAGAGACAATATCTGCGGATAAAGAACCCAGTATACCAACTGCATACAGGACAACGTACTCATCAATATGTTCCTCAATTACTCTCATCACCTCTGAAAAAGCGTCATTTTTTTTCAGAGATGCATATGCCTGTACTGCAATCTGTTGGACAGGAGATGCAGGATCATTCCATATTAATTCAATCAGATGCTTTGCATCATCAGCAGAACCCAGTTCACCCAATTCAGCAGCAGCTTTTAACCTTTCAGTGGCATCTTCTGATTTGAGTTGTCCAATTAATTCTTTAACACTCATTAATTTCAGAATTTGATAATTTAATTTAAATTTCTACTTGTATTACAGATTTTTTGATAATCTTACAGATATAGTATCATTTCAATATACTTCATAATAAACAAAATGAATTTGTAGAAATAATCCATAAATCAAACAATGAGCTTTAAATAATATAATTTCAAAAGATTAGTGTGGACACAAACAATGTCCAGTAGGTGAATTTATATTTCAAATGAGGATCTTGATGAATTTATTTCCAGATTAATGGACGAAAGTAGTAGTACAGGAGCTGGGGGCAAGTTACTAAAACAAGTCACACTACAGATAAATAAAGTAGGTAGTCTTTGGGCTACAAAGAAGAAGGATTATTTTGGTACGATCAGAAACCTTGATCGTAGGATTGAAAGGGCAGAGGAAACGTTTGAAGATCTAATTGAGCAACTGATGGAAGCACCAACCGGAGCAATCAATTTTAATAATCTGAGAATATTCAAAACTTCAGCAGGTGCTATACCTACAAATGCACCTAGTGCAGGAAGACCACCTTCGTCAGGACCTAGTGCACCAAGTGTTTCTACACCTAGTGCACCCACTATTGCTGCACCAGCATCAAATCCCTCAATGCAAACACCTGCAATGCCAGATATGCCTTCAGGTCCAGGACTATCCGCTCCAAATGTAAGTGCTGCTCCAAGTGGACCTAATCTAGGTGCTGCTCCAAGTGGACCCAATCTGAGTGCTGCTCCAAGTGGACCTAATCTAGGTGCTGCTCCAAGTGGACCCAATCTAGGTGCTGCTCCAAGTGGACCTAATCTAGGTGCTGCTCCAAGTGGACCCAATCTAGGTGCTGCTCCAAGTGGACCCAATCTAGGTGCTGCTCCAAGTGGACCCAATCTAGGTGCTGCCCCAAGTGGAGGGATGGGTAGTCAAATATCAGCAGGATTAGCAAATCTAAAACCTGCTCCAGCAGGACCAAGCCCTGGAGGACCAAGTCCCGGAGGACCAGCAGGTGGAGGATTAAGTAGTCAAATATCAGCAGGATTAGCAGGATTGAAACCTGCACCTAAGGCTGAAAATAAGGCACCATCTGCAAGTGTAGGTGCAGTAGGATTTGATCCAAAATCTGCTCTTGCAGGACTTAAAAAAGCACCACCAAAAGAAGAAGCACCATCTTCAAAAGGATCCGGACCACTAGGATTTGATCCAAAAGCTGCTCTTGCAGGACTTAAAAAAGCACCACAAAAAGAGGAGAAGGAAACCAAGAAGTCAGAGCTTCAATCAATTCTTGAGAAAAGAAAAACAAGCAGTGAAGATCGTGCTGAGGCAAAAGCAGATGAACCGGAAGAAGAGGAACCATCTACTGAATCAGATAGAGAAGCACTCCAAGCCAAACTAAGAGCTGCTTTCAAAAAATAAAATATTCTTGGAAACAGAGAACTATCAAAATTCAATTAATAAATAAAATACAATATCAATTATGAAAGTAATTACCATTGATATTACATCAAATTCATTGACAGTTTGGGATATAGCCGATGCAAATAAAATATATTCAATGGGATTTTTTGGTAAACCATTAGGTGTAAGAAAAGCTACACCTGGAGTTGCAATTAACAGACCACTTTCACTTTCATATTTTGATACGTTGTATTTGATTGAAAAAGGTGTATTACAGGTAAAAAAAAATAATGTACTCAGTGCAGAGGAGTTTATGGAATACGCAGTTGAGGTATATGAGGAATTTAGAGAGAAATACCAAGTTTACAAAGAATTCAGGGATTTAGGATATATTGTTAGGCCAGGTCTGAAGTTTGGTACTGATTTTATCATATATTTGAAAGGACCAGGTATAGATCATTCCAAATGGGCAGTATTGGTTGAGAAGAATGATACTGAGTTAAGTACGATTAATATTGTACGAGCTGGAAGGTTAGCACATTCAGTAAAAAAAACTTTTTTGATTGCAACTAAAACTACTAATAAACATAAATTTTTTAGTTTTTCAAGATTCAAGCTATAGTTAGATATTAATTTTTAATTAACTATGAATAAAATTAGATAATAACGATGATATTTTTTTATATTTTACTTGGTATAGTGCAGGGGATACTTGAATGGTTACCTGTTAGTTCAGAAGGACAGTTAGTACTTATTGCATTATGGTTTGATGAATTGAGTGCAGATGATGCTTTGACCCTTGCGTTCTGGTTACATCTAGGTACTATGACAGCAGTATTACTAGTATACAGAGAAGAATGGAAATTAGTACTTGACATCAGAAGAGAAGACCCAGAAAAACTTAGACAATTACTTATTGTAACAACTATTGCAACAGCAGTGATAGGAATACCAGTAAAGATATTGATATTAGATGCAATTGATGTACAAAAAGTATCTGTGATAATTATGTGGATTATCTCTGTTTCTCTAATAATTACAGGATTATTATTACATTATTCAAGAAAATCAAGAGATTTAGAAACTTATTCAAAATCACTTGCAGACCTTACACTGAAAAAACAGATATTAATCGGTGCAGCACAGGGTTTCACCATAATACCTGGAATATCAAGATCAGGTACCACGGTATCGGCATTTCTATTCTCCAAACAAGATCCTGAATCATCATTCAGAGGTTCTTTTCTGATGAGTGTACCCGCAGCACTTGGATCAGTTGTATTGGACATATTATTTTCAATCAAGGATAATAAGCCATTGATAGGAAATCTTGATGCCATAGGTATTTTTACTGCAATTATAATGGCATTCATATTTGGGGTATTTACTATGCATGCACTGATAACAGTTGCTAGAAAATATAATTTTGCTGTGATTACAATCTCATTTGGTATTATGATAATGCTATTCTTAATTATATTCAGATAATTTTGTGTAATTTATTATTTAATGTGTCAATAACTTATTTGAATAGATCAGGTATCTCGGATAGTTTTTCTGCTACTTTAACACCAGCTTCTTCAAGTGCTTTGATTTTACCAGCAGCAGTTCCTACATTACCCATCACAATTGCACCTGCATGACCCATTGTTTTACCCTCTCTTGCAGATTTACCTGCAATGAAGCCAACAACAGGTTTTGTAACATTATTTTTTATGTACTCAGCAGCCAATTCTTCTGCATTTCCACCTATTTCTCCAATCATTACTATTTTATCAGTATTAGGATCATTTTGGAAATATTCAAGTGATTCTATAAAATTCCAACCCTTGATTGGATCACCTCCAATTCCAACACATAAGCTCTGACCCATACCAGCATTTGTTAGCTGATAAATTACCTCATATGTAAGAGTTCCAGATCGGGATACAATACCCACATTTCCAGGTAGAACGATATTTGTTGGGATAATACCAATTTTTGCCTTCCCAGGAGCAATTAATCCAGGACAATTCGGACCAATTAGATCTACACCTGCTTTTAATGCTCTGTGTTTGATCTCCATGGTATCTTGTACTGCAACACCCTCGGTCACAATTATAAGTAATTTAATTCCTGCAACTATTGCCTCAATCGCTGCACCAAGTACAAACTTTGCAGGGACAAATATAACAGAAGCTGTTGCTGATGTTGCATCAATTGCTTCCATCACAGAATCAAATATTGGAAAACCATCTACTTCTTGACCTCCTTTTCCAGGTCTGACACCACCGACAACCTGAGTATTATAATCTCTCATTAATTTTGCATGGTACAATCCTTGAGAGCCAGTAATTCCTTGAACTATAACTTTTGTAGTTGAATCTAATAACATTTCATTTCACTCCTAATTTCCCTTAGCTGCATTCACAGCTTCTTCGATTGCAGGTTCCATATCCTTGTAAGCCTTTATTCCAGCATCCTCAAGGATTTTTATACCCTCAACGTAATTTGTACCCATAAGTCTACAAACAAGTGGGATCTCACCAGATTTAATCTTATCAAATTTATCTCTTGCCTGTAAAATTCCAGTTGCAACCTCATCTAATCTGGTAATACCACCAAATGCATTGATGAGTATTGATTTCAAACCTGCATCTTTCAACATTATTCTGAGTGCATGTTCCACTTTATCAGCTCCAGCTCCTCCTCCTACATCAAGAAAGTTTCTTGGACTACCACCAAATACTGCAATAAGATCAGCAGTGGCCATACCAAGTCCTGCACCAACTGATAACATACCAATTTCACCACCAAGATCAACATATGCAAGATCCTGTGCTTTTGCATCCTTCTCGTTCTCAGAGTTTCTTAACTCCTCGGACAGATATTCAGCCCTTTCAGGATGTCTGAAAGTTGCATTTGCATCCACAATAATTCTTGCATCAAGCACAATAACCTCTTCATTCTTTGTCACAACAAGTGGATTTATCTCACATAGTGTGATATCCTCTTTTTGCATCATTGTGACCATTGTAGACATAATTCTTGCGATCTGTATCTTTTTATTACCTGTCAAACCTCTTTTTGCCAGGGTAGACATAAAAATGAAAGGTTGATGATCCCCATTGAAGGGAATTCTGATCTTATCAATCATCTCAGGTCTTTCTTCTGCAAGATTCTCAATGTCCACTCCACCCTCAATTGAGAAGAGAACAAGTGTCTCAAGTGTATAACTATCTGTGACCATAGAAATGAAGTATTCCTCGGCGATATCTGCACCTTCTTCAATAAGTAGGTGTGTTACCTGTCTACCATCTGATTGCATACTCAAAATATCTATTGAGTGCTGGATAACTTCCTCGGCAGTCTTGGCCAGTTTAATCAGACCACGTTTACCACGTCCACCAGATAATACCTGTGCCTTGACAACAACAGGTAAGCCCAGCTTTGATGAAGCTTCCTTTGCTTCCTCTGCAGATGTAACCAGTATACTTTTACTTAAGTTTAGTTTATATTTTCTGAATAGCTCTTTGCCTTCAAATTCTAGGATTAAGCCCATCTTAATCCATAATTTTTTTTCATTAAAGAAAAAGCTTAGTATGAACTTCAAGATTTTAAACTAATTTGAATATCCGAATTTATTTATTTTAACAAAATACTGAATTACCAACAAATAATTTTGTATTTTTAATATCATTATTATTTGTCAACAATTTATTGCGATTATGAGTAGAGCATTTGCACCAAGTACTGTTGCAAATATAGCAATTGGATTTGATATTCTAGGAATGGCAGTTCCTGTACTCGGTGATAGAGTTAGTGTGAATAAAATAGAGTGTGGAGTAGTTATTGATAAAATCACAGGTATTGATAATCTACCTATGGAAGCAGAGAAAAATACTGCGGGTATGGCTTTACTCAAAATGATTGAATTTGAGAAACTAGATCATGGCTTTTCAGTATCAATTGAAAAGGGAATTCCACTTGGTTCGGGTTTGGGAGGTTCCGCTGCTTCAGCTGTGGCAGCAGTTGTAGCAGCAAATGAATTGCTAGATAAATCATTACCAAAAGAAAAATTGTTAAGATATGCATTATATGGTGAGAGTGTTGCAAGTGGATCCGTACATGCAGATAATGTGGCTGCTTCACTGTATGGAGGTCTAACCGCAGCTATTAATTTGACAAATAATATTGAGGAGGTTGGGATAATTCAGTTACCCGTACCAGACTTTCATGTGTTACTAATTCATCCGGATATAGTGATCAATACAAGGGATGCTCGAAGGGTAATTAATCCAGAGATAAAACTAAAACAACATATAGATAATTCAATGAGATTAACTGCTTTCATCGCTGCTTTGTATACCGATAATAATATTGAAAAAATAATAAATGACGGTATAATTGAGCCACAGAGGTCTAAGCTAATACCTGATTTTGATAAGATTAAAAAAATTGCAATGGAAAATGGTGCAATAGCCTGTTCAATATCAGGTGCAGGACCAACAATATTTGTGATAGGTGAAAATAAAACATTGAATGATATAAAACAAAAACTTATGGCAATAAATTTACCTTATGATACAGATATATGGATTGATAAAATAGATAACAGAGGAGCATATGTGATTTGAAATATCAAAGTACAAGGGCAGAAGTGAAAGATAAAGGAATAAGCATTAGTGAAGCCATGTTGATCGGCTTAGCCAGAGATGGAGGTCTATTCATACCAAAATTCCTACCTGCATTCTGTGCAAATGACTTTGGGGAGAATTTGAATGAAACTGCATACAGATTTCTAGAAATTTTTTTTATGAATGATCAACTAGAAAATAATCTAAGAGAAATATGTGATAATACATTCAACTTCTCAATTCCAATGGTACATCTGGAAAAACGGATCGAGATACTTGAGCTGTATCACGGTCCTACTGGTGCTTTCAAAGATGTAGGTGCCCGATTTTTGGCGTATTCATTGAATAAACTTGATAAACACTTGACAGTTATGGTTGCGACTTCTGGTGATACGGGGTCTGCGGTTGCAAGTGCATTTCATAATATGGAAAATATAGATGTCGCAGTACTCTATCCAAAAGATAGAATATCGGAGTTCCAGGAAAAACAGCTCACATGTTGGGATAACAATATCAAATCATTCAGGGTTGATGGAGATTTTGATTACTGTCAAAATATGGTGAAAGAGATTTTCAATAGTACAAATAGATCTGAAAGTCTGAAAATCACTTCTGCTAATTCTATAAATATTGGTAGATTACTACCACAATGTGTTTACTATGTTTCATCAAGTCTAGAATATTACAAGAAATATGATATATATGCAAATTATATTATTCCAACTGGAAATATGGGAAATGCATTAGCTGCTATATGGACAAAACTTATGGGCCTACCAATTGGAAAGATAATACTGGCAAGCAATATCAATGATACGATACCAATTTATTTTGACAGTGGTATATTCAAATCTAAGCCCACTATTAGGACAATTGCGAGTGCAATGGATGTTGGTAGGCCCTCGAATATGGAGAGATATCTAAATTTGAAAGCATTTTATAATTTTGATCTCTCAGAAATATCTGCATATTCAGTTAGTGATGAAGAAATAAAGAGTGCAATAAAAGATGTGTACAATAGATTTGATAGAATTATTTGCCCACATACTGCCACTGCATTTGTAGTTATGAAGAAAATTGACCTTGATAGCTGTATTATTGTCTCAACTGCACATCCATCTAAATTCATAGATACAGTCAAGCCAATAGTCAATTGTGAAATCCCAATACCAAAGAATATGGAAAATCATATCAATAACCCAGCAAATATTATTGATATTCAGACTATTGATGATTTGATGGATAAAATCACTCAATAATTATTTGTTAATTCACATCAGTATAATATTAATTCAACAATTTAGAATAATATTAACTATTTTGTATATTCGATATACTAAAATTCGTCAATAAAATAATTTTATAGAAGGAAAATAACTTTTATCCTCATCATTAATCAAATAATATTTAATACCAATATTTGAAGCAAGATTGTAGTAACATGAGTTCATTAAAAACAGTAGAAATCACAGCTGAGAGAAAAAATACTATATGGAGGAAAGTGGCTCGTTTATTCCATATCAGAGCATTTGGTACAACACTCAAGAATACTTTGAGAGTACCAATGACAGATTTATATCATCCAGCTTTCAGAAAACATTCACATTATCCAAGCATATCCAAAAGGTTCAGAGGTCTACTATCATTATCTATGGAAGCCTGTACCGGTTGTAGAAAATGTGAGAGAATTTGTCCAAATAACACCATCATAATGCATGAAAGAGAGGTAGATGGTAAGATTTACAGATTCCCAGGATACTTTGCAGCCAGATGTATGTTCTGTGGTCTATGTGAGGAAGCATGTGATAGACAGTTTGCAATCAGACACACCAATGAATTCGAAGAGGCAGGTTACTCAAGAATGCAGACATATTACCCACCAGAGCGCATGTGGGATATGTGGGATCGTCACCTACAACCCAAAGTTAAAGCAGGAATCACACATGCAGCAGTACCTGACAAGAAAAGAGATGGTCAGTATGGAATTAAACCTGTAAAAGTATCTGCAGAGAGAAAAATTGAGATTGAAAATGCGGAAAAAGCTGCTAAAAAGGCAAAAGCCGCCGCCGCTGCTGCTGCAAGAAAGAAAAAAACTGAATAGCTTATTTAGAATTAAATTGCTTTTAGAATACAAATCAAATAAAAATTGTAAATATATGAAATCTTTTGGTGAAACATATCGATTTATTTAATTATAAAGATTAGATAAATCGAATTATATGACTACATTTCAGGGTACATCCGGACGTAAACTCAGTGGAGGACGTTTGGTAAAATCAAAAGGTAAAAAGAAAAGAGAGCTTGGAAGACCCGCAGCCCTTACACATGTCTCCAAAGAGGAAAGAAAGAAAAAAGTATCTGTTGGAGGCAACAACTATAAATTCAAACTCTACAGAGCAAAAACAATCAATGTGACAGATCCAAAGACTGGAAAAACCACTCCTGCCACAATCGAGGATGTAGTTGAAAACAGTGCATCGAAAGAATTCAGAAGAAGGGATATTATCACAAAAGGTGCAATTCTTAAAACAAATAAGGGTAATGTCAAAGTAACAAATCGACCTGGTCAAGAAGGCTTTGTTAACGGTATCATTATCAAATAAACTATCTGAAAAGTGATCTTCAAATGCTTCGTAGAAAAAAAAATAACTATATAATCTATCCTGAGTATTTTGATAAGGATATTTCTAGAAAGCAGGGAAGAAGAATACCACTAGATATTGCAACAGATGATATCAGTTTGAAAAAAGTGGAATATGCATGTAAAAGCTTGAAATATGATTTTACACTACAGAAAGATAAATCCTATCCTAATAGATGGTTTGAAAATAAAGGCAGAGTACTTATTAAAATAGATAAGAATAATAAAATTCCAAAACAGAGTATTATCAGAGAAATTGCAGGAATTACCCGAAAATTAATATCAAGCAAAAAGACTAAAAAAGTTGATAAAGCTGTAAAATCAGATTACAACAAAAAATCAACTCATTCTAGAAAGAAAGCATCATACAAGACTCAAAAGAGCAAAAAAACTGCTAAAGCTGTAAAATCAGATACTAAGAAAAAAACAAATAAGAAATCTAGAAAGAAAAAAAGTGATAAGAAATGAAAACAGATTACAAAAGACCAATCGGTGAAATATTGCATATTGTGAACAATGAAGCAATTTGTTTCCCATTATCTGCATTCAAAGGTAAAGGTTGGCGAGTATTTGTTGATGAAGAGATAATTGGAACTCTAGGAGATCCATTTGGAAATGTAGATATACCATATCAACCAATTATTCTAAAAAAAGATATAAATAAAGAAAATCTTGTAGGTAAAGAAGCTTTTGCACAGAAAAAGAAAAAGAAGAAAAGAAGAAATTACAAAAAAAGAAAGAAGAATTCTTAAACTAGTTTTTTTCTTGAACTAATTTGCTTTGATAATGTTTTAAAAGCTTTTAATTCAACAATAATTATTGATATCAGATACATTAAAAGTGAAAAATACATCAAACACTGAATTACAAGATCAAATAGTTGATGAATTGAAAAAGAATGGATATTTCGCAGAGGTTACCAGTTCAATAATAAATAAAATAGAGATCTCAATTAGTAAAAGAACATTAAAAACACATATAATTATTGATAGAAACCAACATACACCAAATTTACTCACTTTGAAAGTAGATTCCTCCATAAACCAGACAAATATTAAGCTGGCGAATTATAGGAATAAACAATCACAAAAGGGAAAGAAAAAAGATAATTCTTTTTTTAGACTGTACATTTATTTTTTTATTATCTCGTTTTTAGGCAGTATTATCTATTTCCTTCTTGAACTATTTTTCCCCAGTACTAATCAGAAAATTGCATTTCTAACAACAATTATGGCATTAGTTGTGATGTTTTTTATCGGTAGGAACCATATTGGAGATATCAACAGGGCAAATCTAGAAACATTTGATAAGAAGGTATTTGATTTGATACATGCAAATCTAATGAATTCACAATCAGATCAGACAGAGAAATGCTGGAATTGTTTCAAGGATAAATTATTTGAAGAACAATTCTGCTCAAATTGTGGGAAATAACTATTCACGCTTTTTATTGATATAATTATTTATGAATAATTCACCTGCTTTGTAAGAAGAACGAGATAGTGGTGTTGATACCACATATTTGAAACCCATATCCTCAGCTATTTTTTTATACTCTGCAAATTGTTCAAGTGATACATATTCACGAACTGCAAGATGACGTAATGTGGGACGCATATACTGTCCTATTGTTACAAAATCAACACCTGCATTCCTCAAATCTTGCAATGTATCAACTACCTCCTCTGGTTTCTCACTAAGACCAACCATAATAGATGATTTACTGAGCATATCGGGATCCAATATCTTGATGTTTCTCAGTACATTTAATGATTGTTCATAGTTTGCCCTTCGATCTCTGACTTTTGGGGTTAATCTTCTGACAGTCTCAATATTATGTGCTATGACTTCAGGCTTTGCATCTACAATTCGTTTGAGATCATTCACAGAACCTTTGAAGTCAGGTATCAATATCTCTATTTTAAGTGAGGTATGCTCTTTTTTCACAACTGAAATACATCTTGCCAGATGTGTGGATCCTCCATCTGATAGATCATCCCGATCCACACTAGTTAAAACAATGTAGTCTATCTCACCCCAATCATACAATGCACTGGCAAGAGTTTCTGCCTCATCATCTTTCAATGGATCAGGACACACACTGGTCTTGATATTACAGAAACGGCATCCACGTGTGCAGGTGTCTCCCATAAGCATGAAAGTGGCAGTACCAGAGCTCCAACAATCTGTCTTGTTGGGACAGGATGCCTCCTCACATACAGTAGCTATTGAAGATCGTTTTACTGTATTATTCACCATACTGAGTTTTTTTGTGAATGTATGACCCTTATATTTAACCCAATCAGGTGCGGGTAGATCAGATACCATAATTCATATCCCATATCATTATTTTATAGACTAGACTATATTGGCAACAATTTTTTCATATTATTTATTCAGATATCGCCTTGCATACTCAGAGTTGAAATCATATTCCCTAAGATATGCAGGAAAATACTCCAGAAGATATGTATGAATAATCAATGCGGGATCAACTTTATAATTCCTCTTTATCCAAGTATCAAACTGATGAATTGTCTCAAAATCTATATTTAACCGTCTCATCATTATATCACGTATATTTTGATTGAAAGGGGCCAAGTTATATCTTCTTGCTGCATACACCATAAGTATTCTTGATACGTATGGTCCAACTCCATTTATTTTTTGTAATCCCTTGATACCTCTCTCATAGATAGGATAGAAAGTATATGTTTCTATTTCCTCTATTGTGTCAGCTGTGAAATTACCCAGATATTTTGCCTGCATAACTGCTCTCATATCAGTTTTCCACTCGCTAACACTCATTGAGGTAATAATATTTGCATCTGGAAAGACCTTTAGATTATCATCCCATGGTACTTCAGTACCATATTTCTCGATGAAATTGTTTGCAATAGCGAGATAATCAGGAAATTTGGTATTCTGAGATAGTAAAGTAAGTACTGCTGCTTCCACAATATTAGAATTTGCGAATAATCTGAAGCCTGGAAAATATCCCAGTGATTTTCTGAATTTGCGATCTATCTTTCCCATTTTTCTGAGAATATTCATCGATTCATCCAATCCCAATTCAAATCTTATCCGTGCGACTAATTCCTCCTCATAAACTTTGGTTATGCTATTATCAGATTCAATCAACATATTCAATTCTTTTACCAAAGGTTTTTTCTGATTCACTCTGCAAACAAATATCTGATCATCTATTTTGAATGTACGGGTATAATGATCTGCATTTAATAATGTATGTGCAAAGAGATATGGCTTGGGTGTTGATATATCAATAGGAATATTGGTGGGTAATGATACTTCTCTGGTCTCTATGCTCATTCAATATTAGCTTGAACGAAATACTTTATCTAAACAGTGATTGATAGCAGAATAAATGAGAAAAATTCATTTCCTTTCTTATTTATCCAAAATATCAGGTATAGATACCATGGAATTACCTGAAGACATTACAAAGGTGAAAGATGTTCTGGATTATTTGAAGAAGAAAATACCAGAATTTAACAGAATGTTTCTTACAGATTATCTAGTACTGATGGGTGATCACGTATTATTATTACCAAAAGATGAGGAATTATTACTAATTGATGATATATTTATAGCACCAATTATCTCTGGAGGTTAACTCCTTTTGTACCAGTACCTCGATGGGCAATAATCATACCATCACCCTGTTTAGCATATCGGGGATAGTTCTGTGTCTTATCAGTGAACCTGAGGAATCTGGAGAAATCATCCTCTAATTCTTCAGTACCCAGATTCGTACCCAATATCACTCCAGTCTCATCCATCAGATCACATAGCTGTTCATAGGAAGGATTAAGTTTACTGAATATACCCAAAATATATTGCCTAGCAAATGTAACACCTGTATAGTTATTCTTCAATGCATCGTTAATATGCCATTTCAAATTATGTCTGATTACTCTAGGTAGTGCTTTCATCAACACATACTTCTCATTACACTCATTGATATATGGTAATATTGTGAATACTGGAAAGTTATCCTCTCGTGCAAATGGTACCAGTAATTTTTTATCAAAAGATAGCATATTGATCGATTTCAAGGATATATCAGATCTATCAACATATTTAACAAAAGTATCATGAAGAAGTTCACTTATCTCATCTCTGATAGCTTTTTTTCCATCACAGTCAGGTTTTAATTCTATAAAAAATTTCTTTCCAGATTTTGATAGTTCTTGCACTCGCTTATTATTCAAAAGATCATCAAGAGTGGGTAAATTATATGATCTGTACTGTTTTTCAGTTAAATCACGCACGCATTTTCCATCTGTAAGAACAGGATCATGATATATCACCAATTTATCATCTTTAGTTAATCTTATATCAAACTCAGCTGCATCAAAATTCTCCAGACCCCATATAAGTCCATCAACAGTATTTGGTTCAAGGTGCACCATATTCAAATGATATTTATTATATTCATAATCTTTTAGCAGATAATGATATTTGAATGCTTATTTTAACAGGAATTATGCAATGAAATGTGATTTAATGTCAAATAACTGCATTTCAATTTATATTTGTATATTTTAATAACAGTTTTTAAGAACACTTATTATTTTCAATTCTACTCAATAAATATATCATGCACGATGACGACATCAGAGGAGAACTTTTCTCTAAATTAGGGGCTGAAAGTTCAGGAAATCCCGAAGAAATGCTTAGCAAAGCGGTAGTGGAGTTCAAGGATGGAGATCCAATTGAGGCAAAAAAAATATTCAAAGAGATCATTTCTATTACCACTACAAATGCTCTGAGATATGAAACACAATCACAACACAGGGCAGCAGCACAGGAATACTATATTCAGGCAGTATCATATGAATATATGCAGCAAACTAGTGATAGGGATAAAAATTATGCAAAGGTAATTGATGGTCTGCTATCATATGCCAAGACTGCATTGACATTTGAAGAGAATGAGAAGGGTATTACATCTGCATCCCTTGCAGGTCTAGTTTGTATTATCTCTGGTAATAATAACAGAGCTTTTGAGATTTATAACAAACATATGGAGATTTTAAAAAGTAAAAATAATTCACAGGGATTGATGCAAATAATCTACTCTCTTGGATATTTATTAGATGCATTGAAAAATACCAATGTAGCTGCATTATCAGATGCACAGAATTTTATTTCTAAAGATCTAAAACCAATGTTGAGTACTGCCAAGCTTACAGGTTTCAATAATCTACTGAAATCAGTTGTTATATTTACACAGAATGTGATAGAGAGCAGAATAAAAATGCCAAAAATATTGGTTGACACATCGATACCAAGAGATATACTGTTCAACGATATTTTTGAATTCGTACTAACAGTTGAGAATGCAGGAGAAGGATTAGCAACAGAGATTAAAGTATCATTACAATTTCCAGAAGATATTGAGATACTTAGTGGTGAAAAATCAATATCTTATGATAAATTAGATTCTAATGATAAGAAAATAATTACATACAGTTTACGATACCAAACAGCTTCAGATATCAATGAGATAACCAAGGAGATCAAAGGTAATCTTACTTATGTGGATATGCTCAATAATGGCCATAAACAGTATATAGGCCCATTAAACTTTGAGATAAGATCTATGAGTAAAACATCAGAGTATATTGAAAAGCTAAACAAAGTGAAGGAGGATTACAATTCTCTTAATTTTGAGAATTTAAGTCCAATTCTTAATTTACTAGTTCCAGCTATGAGAAATGAGTTTGATCTGTTTGTGCAAAAATTACAAGAGGAAATTGAAAAGCAGGAATTTGATAATGCAGATTTTGGTTTCAAAATAGTCAGTAGTCTAGTTGATGTACAGAAGAGTATTCTATTAGAAGGTGAGATAAGTAAATCAATTGTTGAAAATGTTAATAAACAGATAGAGACAGCAGTGAATAGTAAAGCGGAAGAATTAACAGCTAAGCACACCAAGGATAAAGAGGATGCAATTGCAAAGATAGTTCTAGAAAAGAATAACGAGAAAGCAAATGAACTGGATAAATTGAAAGCAGAGATGAAAGAGCTACATGAAAAACAGATAAATGAACTCAAAGAACAGAATTTCAAAGAACTTGGTAAAATTAACCAAGCACATGAGAACAAGCTAAACAAACATCTTGCAGATCTAGAACAGAGTTTAGAAGCTAAATTTGTACAAGAATCCAATACTAAAAGTGATGAGTTTGAGAAGACTATGAATGAACTACGTACACATCATGAAAATGAACTCGATGAGATACGCAGTAAATTGAAGAAGGAACTCAAAGATAAATATACACGTGAGATTGATGAGATTAGAGAATCCAAGGATGAAGAGATCAGAAAGATCAATGAAGCAAATGAGGAGAATCTTGAGAACTCACTAAATGCCCAGAAGATAAAACTTGAGGGAATTAAAAATGAGGAGATTGAGGCAGTCAAGAGAGAGCTTAGAACTGAACTTGCAAGAGAGCATGAAGGTGAAATTGATAAACTAAAAAGTAAATACACCTCCGAAATTGATACCAAGAATAAAATGATTGATGAATTGGAGAGGCAGATCAGAGACTTAAAATCCTCATCTCATTAAATAGTGCACACTCATATAAAATATTAGAAAAATCTTATTATATTGCAAAAGTAAATACTAGTTGAATAATGAAAAAAAGATCAAAAGGCGTAATTGTTGCCACTCTAGGCCCTGCATCAGATAAAAGAGAGATACTTGAGAAAATGGTAGAGGAGGGATTAGATGTGGTGAGGCTTAATTTATCACATGGGACACATAAAGACCATAAAAAAAGATTTGAACTAGTTAGAAGTGTTAATGATACCATACCAATACTATTCGATCTCTCAGGACCTAAGATAAGAATTGGTATGCTTGAAAAAAGTATTACTCTCAAATCAGGCTATCAATACACGCTTACAAAAGATGATATTATTGGTGACCAACATCGTGCGAGCCTGCTCTATGATGAACTGATAGATGTTGCCAAAGTTGGTAATACATTATTTCTCAATGATGGATTACTAGAATTCAAGATAACGGAGAAAACTGAGAATGAATTGATCTGTGAAGTGATAACTGGTGGAATACTCAGTTCCCGTAAGGGAGTAAATACACCAGGAGTGCCAATCAACTTGTATGCGCCTACTCCAAAAGATCTTGATGACCTTGATTTTACCATTGGCTTAGAACCTGATTTCTACTCAGTAAGTTTTGTCAGAAGAGTTGAGGATCTTGAAAGAGTGAGAGCTAGAATTAAAACACATACAGATGATAGAATACCATTGATATCAAAAATTGAACATCAAGATGCATTGAAAAATATAGATGATATAATTAAAAAATCAGATGGAATTATGGTTGCAAGAGGAGATCTTGGTATTGAATTGCCACTGGATCAGATACCCAGGATACAAAAAGAATTGATAGATAAATGTCAATACTACTCAACTTCCTGTATAGTAGCCACACAGATGTTAGAATCTATGATCAAATCACCAAGGCCAACAAGGGCAGAGGTTTCAGATGTTGCCAATGCAATTATACAGGGTAGTGATGCAGTGATGTTATCTGCAGAGACTGCAACGGGCAATTATCCAATTGATACAATCAGAGTTATGGACAAAATTATCTCCACTGCACAGGAAGATGTGAAAACAATTTCAGATTTAACAAGAATTAGACAGAGTACCACAGCTGAATCCATTTGCAGAGCTGCAACGGGTATTGCAACAACTCTTAAAGCAGATAAAATAATCGCCTATACGAGATCAGGGATTACATCAGGTATATTATCAAGATTCAAGCCTGAGCAGGAGATTATCGCAATCTCGCCAAATGTCAAGACTACACGCAGATGTAAATTACAGTGGGGAGTTACACCTCTATTGATAGAGAGAGATTACTTCAATACAGATGAGATGGTATTTGAAGGGTTATTGAAAGCATATGCGGAGAAAAGGATTAAAAAAGATACTAGAATTGTTGTGGTGGCAGGTTCAATTGTGGGGCAACCATCACCAATTACAAATCTGATACAGGTGGTCAACACATCAGATATACTTTCTGAGGAAATGATGAAGATCAAATTCACAAGGAGACTTAGTCAACAATAAAATGGAAATATTGTCAATAATATTTCCCTAATAATATAATAAACGTCTTTATGAGTGATTATTTATAATCTATTACTGTAAGATCTAATTATATTATAGTAAAACGATTATTTACATTATTTGGGAAAAAATCAAATAGTGATATAGAGCTATTACTTAAACTCGCTCAAGATGGCATAAAAGGACAAAAAGAGAATTCAGATCACAGTGAGATAGCATTGAAAGATGAGATCAACTCAAGTAATAAATTGCAGCTAACAGGGGAAATCAGACCACAGATACCAATTATTGGAATAGGTGGTGCAGGATTGAATTTAACCGATAGTATTGTCAAAAGATTATCTACATACAAGATACAGTACAATACTATGGGTATTGACATCAATCAGAAAGAATTGGATAAAAATTCAATGATTGAGACAAAATACCTGATTGATGATAGACAGAGTACTAACAAGCAGTATCTTAGAGGAAATTCAATTGCAAGAGAGAAACAGGATATACTTAGACAAAGAATATCAAGCTACCTTGCATCCTTGAAAGTAGATAATGAAGTTGTGTTCGTATTACTTGGCGGTGGTGGAACTGGTGTTGGAGTTGCAATTGAGGTTATTGATATTCTGATCTCAATGGGAAAAAGACCAGTTCCATTTTTAATGTTACCTTCAGAGGATGAGAATACCAGGATCAAATTCAATACTGCAGTTGCACTTTACAAGTTCAGCTATGCACCAAGTGACAGATGTTTTGATTTAGTGACAATCTGTATTGATAATAACTTATTTATCAGTAAAAACAAAAATAATAGTATCTCATCTACCCTTGCAGGTATTAATGAGAGAGTTGCTGCCACAATTGCAGATATAATCATATCAACAGAATTAACATCACATGGCTATAATTCAGAATTGAATGATTTTATAGAAATTTTCAGAGAGATAAAGGGTATTGGTACACTTACCTATATGCATCACACTGAAGATGATAGCATTGATAATATATTCAGAGATAATCTTATGATGGCAAATTCATTTGAATGTGATATCTTTTCTGGAACCAGATCATATATATTTGTACAATCAGCAGAAGCACAACTCACTTCAATGGAATACAGATCATTCTTGAATCAGTTCAATAATATAGATATTTTCCCAAAGCTGAATGAAGCTGGTAAAGATAAATTTATTGCAATCAGAGGAGTGACCACTGGAATTAAACTACCGGATAGAATTAGAGATCTGATTAAATTTGCAGAGGATGTACGTGTTAATCTATTGACAAAGGAGAATAATAATAGTATGCAGGGAAAAGGCAATCCGAGAATTAACAGACTTAAAGGTGATGCAGATATTGAGGTCATTGATGATGAAAATGGAGGTGATAACGCATAGATGTTGGCTGAATATGATGTCTATGAAGATATAAGATTTGATTTTGAGGATTTTCTTGAAGAGCATGAGCAAAACCTTCCAGAAGGATTAGATCCACTATATCTTAGCTATGCACAGGTATTGGAGAGACCCATTCGCAATCTGAAGAATTTACCAATTGCACTTATTAAACTCCCAGTCAATGCAGTCTTATATCAATCATGGAAATCAATAATGCAGATATATTTATTGATGGTAATATTAACTCTACCTTCCATATCTTCATTAATGTATGTGGCAAATCTCTATAGCAAAGGTCTGGTAATTGGTACTATGATTTTTTTCATATACATTGGATTACTCGCTGCATTAGTATATATGAAGACCATATACAAATTACTGAATGGATTGGTAGAATCCAAAAGAGCACCTTGGTTAGTTGAGGAAATCAAAGATCCATTTGACAGATTATATCAGCATTCCTGGAATAAGAAAATATTCCTGTTATCATTGATTGTACCAGTGGTATTTGAGTACAAGATGGTTATTCTGTTAATTAATTATAATATACTTAACAGTGGAATAATCACATCATCAATTTATCTACACATAGCAATGATGGCAATAGGTCACCTAGGTTTCTCACTTATGGTATTCATCTCTATAGTTTCATTTTTATTTGTGATTGAGAATACAAATATCTATGATTTATTACTTGTAAAGATAATTGGAAGGGTTAGAGGATATACAGATGGACACGAGAGTATACATACCAAGAAGAATTATGAGGTGATCAGAGTACTATCAGATACACCGGGTCTATCAATTCAGTCTATGGGAGATATCCCACAATTAGGATTGCTTTCGTCAATACTTGTATTCAATGGAGTGCTGATCTCAGTGATTTCACCATTTTTGATTGATGGCAGACTAGCAGATTTAATTGTAAGTATAGGAAATGCAGATGATCCATACAGAGGTTTGACCTTTCTGATCATATTTGGAATACTGATATCATCTCTGGCAGCTTTTGGTGCAGTAATCATGCCTTTGTTCAGAATATCAAAGGTAATGGGGATATTCAAAAGAAAAGCTCTAATGGAGTTAGATCCCTTTCTATTTGATGAGATCACCTATCTACTCAATGCCAGAGAGAATGATATATCCAACGAAACACAGATATTACATATTCTTAGAGGATATGTTTATACCATGAAAATATCTCCAGTAGCACCTCTGAGATTGGTATATCTTGTACTGATCTCTATGGTTTACGGTTTGAGAATTATTCCGGGTATAATTGGCTTATTAGCCAAATTCGCAGGGTGATATTATGTTTTCCAGAAAAAGAATTACTTTTAAACAGACTTATGAGCTCTTTCTTATCTCATGTGGAGATGCAGGTGAAGAGATTGGAAAGGGAATTATCAACAGCATCACAGAGAGAGGTGCGGTGGTGAACTCCCTACTTATTACATCAGGAAAAATAAATAAGAAAGAAAAGTCAGTATTTGATCATAGATTGAGTATTGATGATCGCGATGGTTTTTCTAAAAAGATAGATGACACACTTGATACATTGAAAAACAAACGTGTACTGTTAAAGGAATATATTGAGAAGGTAATTCCCAAGAAGCCAAAACAGTTATTGATAGTGACCACAGGACCAGGGGGTACAGGGTTGGGGTCTACTCTGAAGGTATTGCAGATACTGTACGAGGATTTCAAGCAGATACCACCTGTGTTCACACTTCTTCCAGAAGTATTTGAGAATTCCAGAGTACAGTATAATACAGCTAAGTTTCTGTATGATGTAATTTACAGAAAAGAGAATTATGGTAATTCAGTTATAATTCTAGATAATAAACCATCTATGGATGAGCTGGATAAACCATTCAGTAAAATATCGAATAACAGAATTGAGCTAATTCCAGATGCAATTGGTGATCTACTATTCAGTAGCTTCCAAAAATCAATTGCAGCAGATTTTGATGCCAATGAGGATGATCTGATGGAGGTGATACATACTCCAGGAATATCTGTATTTGTGGTTGAGGAATTACAGACAGATGGTGGAGATACAAGTACAAGGTTACTATCTATCATCATTGATAGTGTGATTAAGACTACATCACTAACTAATGATCAGGTATTTGATGCAAGAAATGCATATATATCAATCTCAAATATTGATTATAATGAGGATAAACTCAGTCGTCAAACAGAATTCGAGGCAAATAAAATATACAAGGAATTCAGAAACAGAAAGCCATTTATCAAATTTGTCCGAACGAAAGATGACGAGGGTAAGACAGTGCAACCGATGCTTCATGCAATAATTGCAGGATTACCCGTATCAACCAGGATCATACAGATTATGCAACTTGGTAGAGATACTAGAAAAGAGATTTTATTCAGAGAACATATGCTGAAAAATGAAATAATCTCACTTGATATTGACAAAGTTACACAATTGGATAATACATTAAAAAATAATTTCAGTACTGAGTAATTATCTGTTCTTTCTCACCAAATTTACGTTCAGAACCATTGACCAATCTTGAAATATTAGCTCTGTGAGTGTAATATATCAGTATAACCAGCAGAATTGACATTGTGAAATAAGCAGATACAGTTCTGTAATTGAACATAGAAGGTATGATCAATACGCCAAGTAGATTAGCAAGTGATGTGAAGCGGGTTGATACAACAATTATCAACCAGAATATCACAAGCATTATTCCTGTGAATGGATCCACTGCAAATATTACACCAGCAGTGGTTGCACCACCTTTACCACCCGTGAATTTCAAAAATAATGAAAAACAGTGCCCAAATATTGCAAGAAACCCTGCAATTGCATATACATTATCAACATCTGAGAATATACCTGTTTCAATTGTGGAACGAATATACATTAATTTTGCAATTACAATCACCGCATATCCTTTTATTACATCAAATAATCCGATTGCAATACCTGTTTTTTTACCAAACAGCCGGATAGAGTTGGCACCACCTGCATTACCAGATCCTTGAGTGCGAATATCCACTTTGAAAAATAATTTACCAATAATATAGGATGGGGGTATGGAACCAATAAGATATGCCAGTATAAATATCAGAAGTATGGTGAAATTGAAAGCCATGATTCATATAATGAGAACAATAATATTAATAGTGTTGCTCAAAAATCTAAAATTCAAAAATAATTCAATTATTTATTGCCAAATACAATAGAAGAATGAGATATAATTATAATAACAGGGTATTGAACAGGTATATGAAAAAAATTGTTAAGACTGACAATGCACCTGCAGCTCTAGGTCCCTATTCACAGGGAATTATTGCAGGTAATCTGCTATTCACTGCAGGACAGGTAGGAATTGATCCTAAAACTCAGAAGATGAAACAGGATACTCTTGATGAGGAAATACATCAGATAATGAGTAACCTCAGTGCAATTGCAAAAGAAGCAGGTACCTCTCTAGATAATGTGGTAAAAACAATGATTTTTGTCACAGATCTGAATAACTTTGCCAAGGTGAATGAGATATATGGTAGTTATTTTGAAGGAAATCCACCTGCCAGATCCACTGTTGAAGTGTCAAGACTACCAGCAGATGCAAATGTAGAGATAGATATGGTAATTCTGATACCTAATTGATTAAAAAAAATACTTTCCATATCAATTGTAAAAATAATAATAATCAAGTTTGTATATTCAAAATTCCGGAAACGATTGTAAATGGTATTTTTCCTACTTGATAATCCTGTAATGCTTCTCGGAATTTTTCTAACTGGTGGATATATACTTAGTCTTGCACTACATAAATTAGGAATACCACACATTATTGTATATCTGACAACAGGATTGGTATTATCAAATTTTGTATTGAAAGAATTGAATCTCCAGGAGGAGTTACATGAATGGTTTGTGATCTCAGAATTGATTGCATTGGGCCTTATAGGCTTCAAAATCGGTACAGAGATTAAATTCAAGAATATAAAGAAAGAACCTGTTTTTGTACTACTAGTTACTTTTGCAGAGACAGGATTTGCATTTATACTGGTATTTTTCCTATTTACACTATTTATTCATAATTTTGTACTATCATTGGTTCTTGCAGGATTAGCCACTGCCACAGCACCTGCTGCCACAATAGAGGTATTCAGAAAATTGAGAGTAGAGGGTGAGTTATCTGCAAAGATAAAATGGTTGCTTGCATTTGATGATATACTAGCAGTAGTTATTGTCGAGATGATACTGGCATATTTACTCACTTTAGTTGGTGGAAATGTCAATCTATTCAATTTTTTCATCTCTTTATGGCATGAGATTGGTATTTCATTTGTAATCGGGTTGATGATTGGATTTGTACTGGATATGATTATTGAGAGAATTGGAGATGAGTTGGAGATGATGGAGCTCACCTTTGCCACATTAATACTTGCCATTGGTATGAGTTATTATCTGCACACCTCTGTGATAATTATGACAATGACAATAGGTATTGTGGCCACAAATATTGGTGGAGATAATTATAAAAAATCAGGTGATTTACTAGAGATATTAATGAGCCCTATTTTGATGATATTTTTTGTATTTGTGGGAGCTAAGATAAAATTAAACTCAATAGAGCCATATATTCTTGGAATTGCATTTTTATATCTGTTTGGAAGAACTGTTGGTAAGATAAGTGGAGCATACTTTGGAGCAAACAAAGCAAAATCATCAGAGGTGATAAGAAATAATATAGGTTTTGGATTACTTGCGCAGGGTGGTGTATCATTGGGACTGGCATCAGTGGTTGATGATATTCTTCGGGGAACTGAGTATGAGAATATTGGTATAACTGTGGTGACATTAATCATTGTATCGACATTCTTCTCTGTCACACTAGGGTCTTTTGGTGCTAAATTTGCATCAAAAAGAGCGGATGAGATTGGTAAAGCCAAGCCTACTATGTGCTCATGTGAGAAAGAGAAAAAAAGAGTGGTAAATGCGCTTTAGATTAGATTTATAGTGTGAAATAACATTTTGTAAGCGAAATCTATTTTATTATTGGTGTCATATACTAAATCTATGACACGAGAGGATATCATTCGAGAACTTAAAAATCATACCAATAACGTAGCCAATCTATCTCAGAAGCTAGGTAAAAGTGTTGCAGCCATTGAAAATGATCTTGAACATATCAGAACTTCAATCAGAAATGATAAGTCATTGAAATTATTGATCCAACCTGCATCTTGCAAACTATGTGATTATCAATTTCAAAATGATAAGATTAAACTACCAACAAAATGTCCTGCGTGCAAGAAAGAGAAGATAAAACCAGCATCTTTCAAAATCATCAAAAAATAAAAACAATATTGTTTTGTATTAATAAATAATAGCAAAG
The DNA here is from genome assembly GCA_024280435.1 of archaeon. Taxonomy (GTDB): domain Archaea; phylum Asgardarchaeota; class Heimdallarchaeia; order Heimdallarchaeales; family Kariarchaeaceae; genus JAJRQD01. The sequence goes on from JAJRQD010000296.1 coordinate 28,623, forward strand.
CTTATCATTTTTTAATTGATTTGTGAATAATGATCTCTATAATTCCAATTAAGGGAATACCAATTATAAAAACTGAGGAAGAGTTATGGCAAGTTATCTCAGATAAATTCACACAGTTAGTTGATGGGGATATTATTGTCTGTGCACATACACCATTCTCAAGAGTGATGGGAAAATTATACACAATAGAAGATATTATTCCGGGTGAGGAAGCAATAAATATTGGAGAGGAGATTGGAAAAGATGCTAAAAAAGTAGAAATAGTACTTGGTGCCAGTAAAGAGGTGGTAAAAATAGGAAGGAGGGTAATTATCAGCAGGAACCATGCAGATGTGGTATGTGCCAATGCAGGGGTGGATGAATCCAATGCAGGTATTGGCAAAGCACTTGCAGTTCCAGATGATCCAGATGCACTGGCAAAAGAGCTCAGAGAGTATATCATGGATAAGTTGAATAGAAATGTTGCAGTGATAATATCTGATACAGTGGGTAGAGCACTTAGAAAAGGTGCGGTGAATATTGCAATCGGGTGTGCGGGTATTCCATCAATGAAATCAGAGGTTGGTAGGAAGGATCTGTTTGGTTATGAGATGCGAGTATCAGAGATTGCAATTGCAGATGAGATTGCATCAGCAGCAGAATTATTACAGGGACAAACTGATGAGGGAGTTCCATTTGTTATAGTCAGAGGATACAGTATAGATTTCACTGGAAAGGAAGATGCTCGTAGTATAAACCGTCCAGAAGATGAACGTTTGTTCAAATAATAATTAGATTAATCAAACCATCTTCAATGGTAACTGACCTGGTCTCTCCTCGTCCAGTACTTTGAAAAATGACATATAGAATGCAAAGACCACTGCCAATGCCATCAGCATATAGAAAATCTCAGATAGATCTATTTGAAAATACAGTAATATATTGAAGGGGATCAGTATCAATACTACAAGAATTACATATATCATTGAAAAATACATAAATGATCTGAAAGAAGGGCCAAATGCTCTTTTCCAGCTTTGTAAATCAAAGAAACTCATATTTTCAAGATATATGCATATAATTTATAGTTTTGTAAATTGGTTCAATTACTTATATCAGAAAAGATCATCAAAATCATCAATATCTGTTCTTTTGAATTCAGTGGTTTTTTCAACCACATCTGGATCCTCTCGTCTATCTATCTTTACCTGATATGTATATTCATCAGTTGGGAATACTGTATTCTGTACCTCATCAATATATTGCTGGACTGCACCCTGAATTACAGATTTGAAATCTGCGTATTTTTTCACAAATTTGGGTGCCCAATCTGAGAATCCAAGCATATCATAGGTTACTAGTACCTGTCCATCCACATATTTTCCTGCACCAATACCAATAGTTGGTATATTTATCCGTTCAGTCACTCTACGTGCAGCCTCTTCAGGCATTCCCTCCAGTACAATAGCAAAAGCACCATCTCTTTCCAAACTTATTGCATCTGCAATAAGATTTTTAATTGCAAACTCTGATTTTGCCTGAACTACAAATCCTCCAAACTGGTTGAGTGATTGTGGTGTGAGACCTAGATGCCCCATTACAGGAATTCCAGCATTGACAATACCCTTTACCTGTTTTGAGATCTCTCTTCCACCCTCCAGTTTTACTGCATTTGCCCTGCCTTCTTTTATCAATCTTCCAGCATTGACAACTGCATCCTGAATTGATACCTGAAAAGACATGAATGGCATATCACCCACTACAAGTGCTCTTTTGGTACCTCTTGATACCAAACGTGTATGATACACCATCTCATCAACAGATACAGATAACGGGTCTGATTTTCCCTGGATTACCATTCCAAGACTATCACCCACCAATAATATATCTACTCCTGCTTCATCAAGTAGTCTTGCCATAGGATAGTCATATGCGGTTAACATAGTCAATTTCTTCTCATTCTTCTTGGCCTCAATACAATACGGAACAGTGACTTTCATTTAGTTAGATTTAATTATCATATACAAAAATATTGCTTATAGTACTGAAATATTTTTGATAAATTTTTGCAGTAAACTATTGTATTGCTAAAGTTCGCAGTCATATATTTTTAATAATTTGTATTTCATTCAGTTTCATGGATAGAATCGTAGAGTCTGTACCAAATTTCTCAACAGCAGATCCAAAAATTATCAAAAAAATATCTCAAGCGATAAAAGCAGTAGATGATGTAAGATTACTCAATGTAGAACCAGATGCGGATTATAACAGAACTGTGGTCACCATGGTTGGTAGTCCTGAAAAAATAGGAGAGGCTGCATTCAGAGCAATTGAGAAGGCAACTGAATTGATAGATATGAGCAAACATAAAGGAGAACATCCAAGAATGGGTGCAACAGATGTTTGTCCATTTATTCCTGTAAAAGATATTACAGAGGAAGAATGTGTGAAGATAGCCAATAAAGTTGCAAAAAGAGTTGCAGAGGAACTTGGAGTACCCACATATCTGTATGGGAAAGCAGCAAGAGAGGATAAAAGGAAAAAACTGTCAGATATCCGTAAAGGAGAGTATGAAGGCTTCAAAGATAAGATATTGTTACCAGAATGGAAGCCTGATTTTGGTGATGCAGTTTATAATGAAAAGTCTGGTGCAACCACTATTGGAGTACGTGGATTTCTTATTGCATACAATGTGAATATAGAGGCAGAGGATGTATCAATTGCCAGGGAGATTGGTGGATTGGTTAGAGAGTCGGGCAGATGGGTAGAGAAAGATGGTGAACGAGTAAGAGTAGCAGGAAAGTTGAAGGGAATACAAGGGATGGGTGTGACACTAGAGAAGGAGAATAGAAAACTAACACAGGTATCAATGAATGTTGTTGATTTTCAGCAGTTCACCAAGATGCATGAGGCATTTGAAGAGGTGAAGAAACTGGCAGAGGAGATGGGTTCAAAGGTCACAGGTTCGGAGATTGTTGGATTGGTTCCACTTGCAGCAATACTAGAGGCAGGTAAATTTTACTCACCAGAAGTGGATGATCAGGATATATTGATTAAATCTGCGATTAAAAATCTAGGATTGAGTGATCTTGATAAATTTGTACCCAAGAAGAAGATTATTGAATTGATGATTGATGATAAAAAACTTGCAGATATGACTGTGAGTCAATTTGTTGATGAACTTGGATCTGACAGTGCAGCACCAGGAGGAGGATCTGTTGCAGCACTCGGAGGTGCATTATCAGCTGCATTAACCACGATGGTGAGTAATCTGACTATTGGAAGGAAGAAATATGTGGAGGTTGAGGAGGAGATGCAATCAATTCATGCAGAAGCAGAGGCAATATATGAGAACCTTTTGGAATTGATTGATGAGGATGCAGAGGCATTCAATCAGGTGATGGAAGCATTTGGCACTTCAAAAGAGGATACAGAAAGAGCAAATAAGATACAAGAAGCAATGAAATATGCAACTGAGATACCTATGCGTGTTGCCTGTACTGTTTTTGATCTTTTAGATCTAACATATACAGTTGCATCAAAAGGAAATAGCAATGCAATAACTGATGCAGGAGTGGGAGCATTATTCGCAGATGCAGCAATCAAAGGTGCACTTTACAATGCAAGGATTAACTTACTCAGTGTTAAAGATCAGGAATTCAAAGATAAGATGGAGAAGAAAATCGATAATATTCTTGAGAAACTTGATAACAAGAAAAATAAAGTTTTAGCACTTGTAGAAAAAGAATTACAATAAATTATTTTATCAGAATTATCAATTCAATACATATTATTTTTATTTAAAAAATACTCAACTTATTTATGGCGATTGATGCAAGGTTCTCTCAATTTATTCGTTCATTATTATCCAATAGTATTTCATTCAGAGATCATTATAAAGTTGGGGAATTCGCGGAGAATATAATGTGATAAAAGATTAAACTTGTACATTTCCCATGAAAAATTAAACTGAAAAAATAATTGAACAAAAATCTCAAAATAAGAATATATTACAATATCATAGAAACAACATTTTACTATAAGTTAAAAATAAGTATGAGGATCCAATGGCATAATAT
>JAJRQD010000297.1 GCA_024280435.1 archaeon
TACTCCTGTTTCATATCTCTCTTGTCAACATACACTTCATATGCCATTGCAGTACTGCTATCTATATCTGAATTTGCATTTGTGGTTAATCCTGTTATTTTGGCTACTTTACTGGGTACTCCATCTGCTCCTACCAATATATCATAAGTTATTTCTTGATTATTAATAGTGATTTTTGAATTTAGTGTATCTATCTCTGAATAAGAGGTGCCATCCATAAATTCTACCCCTCTCTCAACTGCTTTTTTTACAAGTAAGTGATCGAATTCCTCTCGTAATGTCAGATGTAGTGAATACTCTTCAGAGCTGATAGATCTGATCAGCTGTTCACCAAAGAAAACATCTCCACCACTGTATTCCACACCAAATATATCACTATTGATTGGAATTCCCCAGTATTCATTCAGTAAGTCAATTGTCTTCATTGATATTGCACCTCCACATAATTTATCCCTTGGAAAATGTACCTTATCTATCAACAATACCCGTTCTAATTTCTCTTTCAGGAAGAAAGCAGTTGATGAACCAGAGGGGCCAGCACCAATTATCACCGCATCGTAATGTGATCTATTCATCTAATTGAATGTCTTCTAGATCGGGTAAATAATAAGTTTGTTAAATAAATTGCTATATCTGTGTTTTAAATTTATTTTGATTATAGTGGTGGTATGATCTCAGCTGTGATTGCATTGATTATTACTATCACTCTATCAATGAATATTGGCAGTAACATGGTCAGAACAGTTAGTGTTACCAAAATAACCTGAACTGGGGTGGTGACTTTGATATTCACATTATCTGTTGGTTTCTGAGTCATGATATTCATTATTTTCATATAATAATAGATACTGATTGCAGAACCAATAAGACCTATAATTGCAAGTCCTCCTATATTGGCATCAACTGCTGCAAGGAACAGGAACCATTTACCAAATGCACCAAATAATGGGGGTATACCCATCAGTGAGAATAATGCAATAGCCAATGAATAGGCAACCAATTTATTCTTGTAGAACAATCCTCTGAAATATTCTATACTTGAACCTCCATAATTATCAATAATCACAAAAGTTGCAGTGATTGCAGTTCCTTTCATTAATACATGTGCAATGATCTGAATTCCAATACCAACCATGGCTGATTGATATTGTCCATTATCAGTTGCAGCTGCAAATGATGCAAAACCAATCATGATATAACCTGCCTGTGCAATGGTGGAATATGCAAGAATACGCATAACATCTTTTTGAATTACTGCGGCTATATTACCTAGCAGTATACTGATGATTGCAAGTATTGTGAATATAATACCCCATGATTCTCGCCATTGTACCATTCCTACAAAGAATAGTTGGATGACAAATGCAAATGCCATCTTTTTAGATGCCGCTGCTAGCCATACTACAACAGAACTTGGTGAACCAGAGTATACATCTCCAATCCACCAGTGGAATGGGACTAATCCGATTTTGAAACCAGAACCTGATATGATCAGTATAATTGCTGCAAACTTTAATCCTTCTGCACCTGGTAATGCATTTGCACCCATTGCAAAAGTTCCTGTTGCACCATAATACATGGTAAGTCCATAAACTAGTATTGCAGATGATAATGCACCAAGCAGGAAGAATTTGAGTGCTGCTTCTGCTGCTTTTTTATCTCTCTTTTTGAATGCAGCCATAGCATAAGATGGTAGTGAAACTAGCTCATATCCCACATATAGTGCAACCATATGTTTTGCAGCTCCAATAACAATTCCTCCCATATTACCAATAAGTAGTAATGAGAAGAATACTCCTGTATCAAGTTCTAAACTCATATCTTTCCATGCCACAAATACAACTATGAAGGACGCAAAAAGACCTATCAAGGAGAAGAAAGTGAAGAATTCTCCAAATAAGAAATATTTGGAATGTGCACTATCCTTGACCAAAAGGACTGTACCAATGGTAAGTCCCAGAAATAGTGTGGTGGAGGTGGCAACGTATGTTCTTGCATTCTCTCTTTGCAGAATATCAATTATCAAGTTCATAATGACACCGGCAAAGAGTACAAGAATTGGTAGCCAACCTATATTGAAATTAACCATTTAATCAATGCTCCTTAAAATAATCCCTGGCTCCACTCATCAAGTACCCACCAGACAATTGCTGGGAATAAACCGAGTAAGAGTGTGAAGAAACCAAGTATCAGAACAGGTCCAATCTCATACCATTTGGCTGGTGTGGTATCTTCTAGTTCATCGGTGGCATCATTGAAGATAACTCTCTCAATTGCCCACAGATAGTATGCAGCTGTGATAATAATGGATAATACCGCAATAATTGGTATGATTACCCATTCTTTACCAATACCGAACAGATCACTGTCAAATAATGCTATAAATGCAGAATATTCTGCAACAAAACCTGCAAGACCTGGTAAACCGGCTGATGCAAAAGCAAGGAATACGAATAATCCACCGGTGAATGGCATCTTATGTGCAAGTCCACCTACCTTTGAGATGTCACGTGTATGTGATTTTGTATTGTGTTCAATTACACCTGAGAGTAAAAATAACCCGGGTGAGATAACACCATGGGCTATCATCATGTACATGGCTGCATTGAACCCAAGGGGATTGTTAGCTGCAAGTCCAAGTAATACTATACCCATATGGCTAATTGATGAGTAAGCAATCATTCGTTTAAGATCATCCTGTTGTAATGCAATCAGTGCTGGATATACCATGGAAATCACACCGATAAGTGCCATAATCACTCTGACATTCTTACCCGTGTCAGTCTCAAAGAATCCAGTCTCTGAGAACATCCAGAATACTATTCTCATCAGCCCATAACCACCCATTTTCAGCAGTAAGCCTGCAAGAATTGCAGACCCTGGAGATGGTGCCTGTACATGTGCATCTGGTAACCAGGTATGTACTGGTACCTGTGGGAATTTGGTTACAAAACCGATGAACACCAACCAGAATATCAGTGATAGAGTCTGTACACTGACATTGGCCAATCCTGCTTTAAGATCGGGTAAGTAGAATGTCTGACCACCATTGAGGTAGATAACAAAAAGACCAATCAGCATGACAAGAGATGCAAGATGTGTGTAGATAAAGAACTTGATACTTGCATATTTTCTGTTTGGACCACCCCATAGGCGTATCATAAAGAACATTGGAATTAATACCAATTCCCATGCGATATAGAATAAGAACAGATCCAATGCAACAAAAGTTCCCATAACACCAGAAAGTAAAACCAATAATAAGGCATAGTATACTCCCTCATCGTTGTCGATATAGAATGAACTAATCACTGATACAAGGAACACAATCTGTGTGAGTACTACAAGTGGCATAGATAATCCATCCACACCAAGTGCATAACTGATTCCTATGGAATCAATCCAATTTACACGGAAGTGTAACAAAAATCCACGTTCACTGTTGGCTAATCTATCTGCTCCAACAAAGTTGGTAAACCATAGGAATATGCTGTATGCTGTTGTAAAACTAATAACAATAGTAGTAAGCCATTTACCCAAACCTGATTTTTTCTTATCCATAAGATATACAGGCATAGCGAGTGCAATTGGCAATAGTAGTAAGATGTTAAGATCCCAATTCATAAATATACAACTCAATTTAATATGTGTATACTTCATTCTTTTTTCTTGTCTTTTTAATAGATTTTATCGAGAATCGCATTGCTAGTTATTTTATAATTTTATTTATGACAATTAATTAACATAGAGAGCGAATAAAGGTTTTCCTCTTTTTTTTATCAAAAAAATGAATTTATTTGTGTATATTTCTGATAATCAATAACTGATATGAATGATATTTGAATATCCAAAATGTATTATTCCTTCATATCTGCTGCAATTCTATTATCTAATTGTAACAAATGATAATACAAGTATGTGTGCAATAATATGATTGAAATACTTTATTAGCGCTTTTTCCATAAAAAGCATACTATTCATGTTTAATTGTACTGTTTATATGATTTAATTACATTTTTTGTATTATTTTTATGTTATTTATTCTGATTTTATTTTAATCTATTGATTTATTATTCTGAATTTATTGTGTTTCTAGTTCAAGAAGTTAATTACATTATAGTTCTCA
>JAJRQD010000298.1 GCA_024280435.1 archaeon
TATAAAATCAGTTATCATTGTGGTTGGCTCTGTTATCCTACTCATTATATCGCATTCCTAGCTATCAATTATCTCTCTAACAAGTTTGGCAAGTACTTCTCTATCATAAGGTTTATTCAAATGCCCTTGTGCTTTTGCAAGAATTCCCTTATGTATCTCCTCTTCAGTATGTCCAGAAGATATAATTATCTTTATATCTTTATTATACGCTCTGACCTCCTTCATCACCTCTACACCTGATTTCTTGGGCATGGTGATGTCTAGTAGTATCAGTGCAATACTATCTTTATTTGCCAAGTATTTATCCATACATTCAGAGCCATCTCTTGCCTGTATAATTCTATAACCAAGCTGTTCTAATGTCACAGTCAATACATTTCTGACCGTATATTCATCATCTGCAATAAGAATTGTCTCATTTCCCTGTGGCAGATCACTATGCTCAATCAATTTGAACTCTTCCTCATCTATTTGTATTCCTGGGATGTATAAATGTATCTTGGTGGATTTTCCAGGAATTGACTCGACTTCAATCAAACCATTGAATTGCCTTGTGATAATATCATATGTGATTGGAAGACCTAATCCTCTAAGATTACTGGAATCATCTTTAGAGCTGTAAAATGGAATGAAAATCTTATCAAGCATATCTTCTGGGATACCAGAACCATTATCCTCAAAAATTATGTGTACATAGTTATTTCCTGTTTTACCTCGTTTTAGCATCTCTGCACTAGTTGCATATTTCGCAAATACCTGTATAAATCCATTTGTTTTACTATCTCCCATAGCATTGATAGAGTTAGTTGCTAGATTGAGAAATACCTGGTTTATTTTCACTGGATCTGCAAAAACATAGAAACTGTTTGCCTCAAAGTTAATCTTTTTATCAATAACTTTTGAGGAGGTTCTATCAAGAAAGGAGAATACGTTTTTTAATGCAGAGAAAATATCTATCTTTATATTTCGTGGTTTATCCTCTCGGGTTAGATTCTGGAACTGCTTAACAAGACCTGTTGCCTGGAATAATGCTTTTTGTGCATCTAGCAGGAATTTACGCTGTGTTGGACTTAAAGATTTAGAATCCAGAATGAGCAGATTGAGAGAGCCTGATATACCCATCAATAAATTGTTGAAGTCGTGAGAAATTCCCCTTGCCATGATTGATAATAGGTTCATACTTGCTTCTAGTTGTATTCTATCTTGCAGTTGCTTTAGTTGTGATATATCCTTTAATGTGATAAATCCTCCAGATCCCAGTTTAGTTGCGGATAATATCAGATGATAGATTCTATTGCCATTATTCAGCTCTATTTCATAGTTATCAAGTACATCATTCTTCTCAAATATTTTTTCAATCAATTCGGATAAATTATCTATCATCAATACTTCAGATATGGATTTACCTATGAGCTCACTTTTCTGCAACTTTACAATTGCAGATATCTGTGCATTCACATCAATTATCTGCATTTTATTGTCAATTAGAATAATTCCCTCGTTAACTTTATCAAAAAATTGCTGGTAAAACTGTTTATCACTCAATTTATATCACTCTGGAAGATATTAATTTTTATGTTAATGTGATATAAATAAATTATCCTCAATAGTCGATAAATAAGATAAATTATATTATTATCAATACTATTTATTTGAAAAATACAGATCTTAATCTGAGAAAGGATCAAGTTGACTTTCTGGAATTATTGCCAGTAGTATTAGATAGAGCCATACTCCTGTTGTACCTATTAATGATAGGAATACAAATAGAGCTCTTATGAGAATTACATCAATATTATAGTAATCAGATATTCCAGAACATACACCTGCAATCCATCTATCTCGTCCACGATGCAATTTTATTGGCCCCACATATTTTAGTGATGGTTCCATGAAATTAACAGTATCATCTGTGGTACCAATTTGTTTACCACATTTTGAGCAATAAATTGTGTTGCTAATGTTGTCAAACTTGCAAAATCTACATATCATTTTTCCATCAATAATTTTTGGTACTACTGCCTTAATTAACTATTGTATCTGTCAATATTCTAAACAATTGTAAAATATAATTATTTTGTTTACTGCAATTAATTATCATTGATTATGAAAGACTTATTTCCATAGTATATTTTACTCGTTTAATGACATTGACCTCTACTGTGAAACTTGCTAGTAGATTATATAATAAATATATCATGGCATCTATTCTCATAATTATACTGATTCTATTATCTGTGTATCATTTCAATGCCAGTAGTATGGATCTGGCACTACGTTTTTTCATTTATTTTATCTGGATTATCTTTGTATTATTGGCACTTCTCTATGCATTGAATGGTATTCTCATTTATAATGGGATCATGGATGAGGTGTATCAATATCAGAAGATTGGAAAACCAATGGAGGGTGTGAGGGGTTATACTGAACTTATTAGTAATATTAAACACTCAAAAAATATATCCATTCTAATTGCTATTGCATCTGTGTTCTCACTGATATTATTTGCTGTATCAATATCCAATCATAATCTTGACACAATTATTGTAAGCTCTCTTGCTTTGACTGTTGTACTGATATCTATTTCAATAATTTTTCTGATCAAATTTCCAGAACTTACTGCACTTGAGGTTGGCGGATTGATTTCATTCTATTCTCCAGATACTTTTCCTATGGTAATTGATAATCTGTTAGCTGATGTGGTGTTTACATATGCAGATCCAATTACATTCATGGCAATGGATAATTGGTCAAATGGACTGAATAATTTACTTTCAGATAATTTTTCACCCGATACTGATCAGGTCACAAGATTGGAGAGGGCACGTGAGAAAATATTCCTAATTGCATATTTATCAAATTCAATACCTGAAACAATGACCGAAGAGGTTATCTATTCTGAGATTGCAGAATTAGTTGGAATTGAACACCTGGATATTTTTGTTATTGGGATGCATACTGGTCTATCCTGGGATGATATCAAAGAAATAATAAAAAATGTAGAGAAACAATCACCTGAAGTATTTAGATTGGTTGATAGACTACTGATACATCTTATGGAAAACTATAATGAATTCATTTCCCGACAGTTGTACTTCACCGTGATTACTAAACCTGATCACAGTACAATTAATCAATCTGCTGGATTATTGGCATTCTTCTTGAATAATACCGATCAATCTGATAGAAGAATGAATGTGGAGTTCAGATCAGACATAGATTATATACAGCCATATTATCAGAAGATCGCAATAATTCTAGATCCCATGGATACAGGATATCCCGAAAATCAACCTGAATTGATTGCAGATGGTGATGACGTACTCTCTTTACTCTCAAAATTATTACAAGTGGGTGATGCAGTCTGGTTCAGGTTCAAGGCTAAAAAATTCGGTATGAAAATAATCACTGTACAGGCAGAGGAGGAGAGTACTGATCATTCAATGGGGCAATCAATAGAGGTTAAATACAATAGAGGTAAAGACTGGCTTGTCAATATCTTTGTACCAAAATTAACTGCTATTGGAGGAGTTGTTATCCCCATACTGACCTCTATCTTGTTTTTATAAATTCAAAATAACTTATGACTTATCTTTCTGATTGCAATCTCTTCAATTCTTTCTTCTGCAACTTCAAATCCAAGATTTTTACCCTTTGGTACCTCAATATATCCCCTTTCATTTACCTCCACCGCTGGAAATATTATATCCTTCTCATAGTATCTATCACTTCCAGAAGTATCTCCTGGAATGGTGAATTCAGATCTTGCCTGATAGAATACATTGTGTAATCTTCCAATACCTGTCTCCAACATTCCACCACACCATACTTTACCCTCGCCCAGTGTCTTTGCTATCTCAATTGCATTGAGATATCCACCAACTCTTGCAGGCTTCACATTGATTATCTGTCCACAGCCATACTCCACAGCAAGTATCGCATCTCTCGGGCTATGAATTGGTTCATCAAGACATATTGGGGTTGATATCTGTTCCTGTAATTTCTTATGTTCAAGTATATCATTGTATGCAAGAGGTTGTTCTATCATAGTAAGATTATATTTATCCATTTTCCTGAATATATCCACATCATCAACTGTGAATGCTGAATTTGCATCTACCATCAGATCTATATCTCCGTATTCTTTTCTAATTGCCTCGATTGGCTCTAGTTCCCATCCTCTGTCTATTTTTATTTTTATTCTCTGGTAACCCTTATCAAGAAATTCACCCACTCTTTTCACAAGATAATCCACAGATCTCTGTATGCCAATAGATACTCCAGTTGGGATCTCAGTCTTGGTGGCACCATAGATCTCTCCTAGTGATACTTTATCCTGCTCTGCTTTCAGTGATAACAATGCGGATTCTATACCTGCTTTTGCAAATTCATGACCTCTAACAGGTGCGAATTTCTTCATTATACGGGAGATAGATAGATCATTATTATCTTTTAATATTGGAATAAGAAAATCATTCTGTATATGCCATGCAGTGACAATGGTTTCATAACTGTATCCCGGTGCATCATCAACTGAAGTCTCTCCCCAGCCTATATTTCCATCCTCATCCTCTATTCTTACCAGTATTGCCTGTTTGTCAAGTTGTTCTCCAAATGATGTTCTGAATGGATGCACAAATGGCATCTCTATCTCGATAAAATCTATTTTGTATGGTTTTGCTTTTAATTCCGGCACACATCTCATATTAAATTGATATTAAATTGTATATCTGATTCACCCATTTAATTTTCCAAATTCATAGTAGTTTTTTTCTCTATTGAATGAGTGGTAATCAAGCACATACCATCCTTTCTTGAAATATTCAAGACATATCTCTCTGAAGAATGATCTCCATACTTTTGCCTTATCCTGTTCCTGTTCTCTGATCTGCTGGAAATCAGATGGTATCTGCACAATAAAAGCTGTTGATTGTTCCATCAAGCCATCAATTGCTTTTGGAAGATTGTTCTCAATTGTATTCACAGGATTACACTTTTTGAATAAGGCATCCTCTGTAATTCTATCAAGTTTATAGTTATCCATTCTTCTGCCAACTCTTTCATCATTTATTCGCCAATCCAGTAAAAATCTATCTGTATCAAGACCTGCATAGATGGAGATGCCCTCCGCATCTGGGCTACCATAGTAATCCACGTAATATTCGTTGCATATTCCTCCTAGTTTTGCAAAGTTTAGATATGCATTATTTGGTAACAGTGGATCCACAGTCCATCTGATATGTTTGATATTATTCTCCCTGGCAATTTTAAAATGTACTTTTTTCAATTCATAACCAATTGATTTTCCATGCCATTCTGGAAGTACTGCCATCATATGTGAATAATGAGCATCTGGTAATTGATCATATGCATATATGAATCCAATTGCGGTGTCATTCTCATCAAGAGCCACGAGGACAGTACCAACTGATGCCACAGCTTTCATCTCAAAAGTAGGTACAATGCCTAAATCATCCATCTGCCATGCCTGTCTCTGTATCTCCACAATACCGTGTATTTCATCCATCGTCTCTACACGTTTTATTCTAAAACTCACTGAGTTTGTATTTATTAATGAAATATTTAGGTTTTTCAAATGCTACCATTCAAACTAGTAATATTCTTCATACATTTTCTCAAAAATATTCTCAATTCTAACATCATAAAATGGTTCTAATCCATTGATGCTTATTTTGTTGTTGTTTAATCTGAAGTATATTTGTTTGGAGTATATTCTCATACTCTTGAACTCATCTGTTTTGGGTATAGTCCTGTTGCCAAGATAGTATGCATCATTATCCAGTGCCACTTTGATTGAAGGTGCAAATTTCTCTCTGATTTCATCTGTATACACGACATCAACAGTCTCTATCCATTTTTTAGCAATATCTTCAAGATCTATTCTATTGATAAAATTATTCGATAATGCATAGATTATATTCTGTATCCCTGCATTCTCCAGTAAGGAGATTACCTGCTGTAATCTATTCAAATTCCAGGATTGTGTATCCCTACGATTGTAATTCAATATTCCATCCACATCCACCACAATTTTATCTATTTCTGGTAGATTTTCCTTGATACAATTATATTTCAACAGTAAAGAGAGTGTTTCCAAATATTCACTATATCCTGTATCTCTGTTCCAATCTTTCATGATTTTTTTCCAGAGATCATATCCCTGTACCTTAGAAAACCCCTTTCTATCAACAAGTGCATGGAACCTACCTGCATTCAGTGCAGAATTGGCAAGATCATCCTCTTCATTCTCAAAATATGGATCAAGTTGTAGTAATACAGATACTTTCCAATCACAATCTGCAAGATCCAATAATAACTCTGAATTAATACTCTTGATCAGATGCTGATCTCGTCTTATCATCATTGTTATCATCTCAAGATCTGCCTCCAGTCTCCATACCATCTTATCTTTGGCCAGTGTGATACTTTCAGAAAGTATCTCCTCTTCCATATCATAGGTATTGGCAATTGCACTTACTACCAGTTCTTTCAGATCACTGTATACCGGTACTGTATCAAGTATTGTCTCATCCCAATTTGGCATTGCCCATCTATCAAATGTGGGAGAGGTGATATAGATTGTTTTAATCGATTCATCAAAATCTTTATTATCATTTACCGGCTGTAAAGATACCCAAAGTTGTGCATCAATCACATTTTTCCCTGTGAAAACACTGTTTGAATTGACTGAGATCGGTTTGATACCCGATGCTTCAGAAATATTATCTGCAAGTGTTAATACCTGACTGACCAGCTCTGGTTTCATATCTAGCTCTTTGTATGTGTTGGGTCTTGGTCTCAGAGATACATTGAATGCTTTGAATGGCTTGCCTGTTACTGCAATATCAAGATTAATCACATCCAATATTGTTTTCATACCGGAATTTATTGCCTCAGTACCTGTATCCGTCAATTTGTACTGTGTGATAAGGTTCTGCTCAAGTATACTCTTAATAGAACTGGTCTCCCAATCTTTTCCAAAATTTTCTCTTAATCGATTGATATTTTTATTCAGAATATTTCTGTCATAAGTAACAATCTCGAGCAAATTCTGATCCACAAGCTCTTCTAGATGCTCTTTGATCAGATTGATATCTAATCCTGAGACTATATGTATCTCAACTCTTGTGATACTTATCATATTCCTGGTCATGGAAAGACATAACCATTCTATTGCATTCAGTTTGGATTTGATCTCTGCTTCCACACCAGATATGGTGAATACACCAATAGGCGTATTTTGATAGAGAAATACAGAAGGATACTTCTTCAGTTGTCTGGTCATATTTCTGATTGCATCAGATATCATTTCTTATCCTCCACAACAGTTTTGATAAGTCTATTTTTCTTGCAATACAATGCAAGTTGCTTCAATATAGGGCTTGGCTTTGTTCTTACTCTTGTAAAGAAATCCGCATTTCCCACAACCAACAGGTTCTGTTTGGCTCTTGATAGGCTGACATTGACTCTTTGTAGATTTTTAAGAAATCCAATACTCCCTTTGTTATTGGATCTGGTTAGTGAAAGTAGTATAATATCCTGTTCCTGTCCCTGAAATCTATCAACTATCGATACCCGGATATTGATGGGTTTATTCTTTACCTTGTATCTCCAACCCCTGTCTCTCTCTATCTCATCAATAGTTCGCAGATATCTGTTAATCTCTCTTGATTGACCAATATAATAGGTAATCACACCAATTGTCATCGGTTCATCCTCTGTGTATCCAAGTTTCTCTGCATCAACCGTGCTGAATGCAGCAATCAATTCAGTGATCACCTTGGCTTCTGCTGTATTGTGAAATCCCTTGTATTTTCCAGGAGTTTCAAAATTATCATTCATCATCTCAGTACTGACAAAAGTCACTGGTGAATTTATTCCCTTCAATCCCAGAGAGGGTATTGCAGGTAATTTCATACCATGAGATGCAGCAGATGATGAGGTCTTCAATTGTCCACCATAAATTGATTGATCAAGAAAGTTTGCCAGTATCGATGGCATTCTGTGCTGTACAACCAATCTTGCATTTCTACTGCTATCAACTCGATTGAGAAAATAGTGGAAACACGAACCAAGTGCGAAGTTAACCATCTCTTCAATTGATTTTATCGGCTTCTTGGCGTTATTGAATATCTCAACAATTCTATCCCAATGATAGCTGTAATCACCCTCTCCAAGAGCATGTAATTCCTCATGGTATCTTCTCAGACTGGCAATCAATTCATTTGTCTTTTCATTGTATATCTGTGGAGTGATCCTTCCCTTATCATCCCTCTCTTCCTCTGATGAGATACCCATTTCCTCAAAATATCTCTGCACATAAATTCTTATCTCCTGTTCATTGATATATGGTGGTAATTGTCTGTGATCACCAACTAGTATCCATTTCTTAGCTCTTACTGCAGGAACCAGAAATTCCATCACAGTGGCCTTGCTGGCCTCATCAATAATCAGTACATCAAAATCTACTGGATTATTTGCAGGTGGTTCAAATCTTGCTATTCCAATGGTTGTTCCACATACAAGATTTGCCTGGTTAATTGCAATGTTCTCAAGATAAGAGCGACCTTTGCCCTCCATCTGATGTGTGAATTCAGCCTGTATTTTTGTTATATCCTGATCATTTCCATTTGCAGTGGTAAATGATGGTAATGCAGCTTCTAATGAGCTGGACCTGTCACTCAATCTGTATTTCATCAGCTTTCTATCCATATATGCTCTTCCACCCACTCTAACTGCTGAAATTCCCTTTATATCCGCTGTTCTCTCAAGTACATTATCAACTGCAACATGAGTCGGTGCACACATGATTACTCTTCCTCCCTCTGCAATCACATGTCTGATTATCTCCACAATAACTGTTGTCTTTCCAGTACCCGGTGGGCCATGAATCAGAGTTACATCTTTATTAGCCAATGATATATCCACTGCCTGTGCCTGTGGTTGAGATTCCTTATTATCATGTGATATACCCTCATTGAAATAAGATCGTGGTGTGGTGTACACATCTGGTAATCCCCAAGGTCTGATGACCACATCTGCCAGTCTTGCATGTGCAGTCAATCCTCTACCCTTCAGGTTTTTAATTGCATTCCACTTTCTGTAATTACTAGCCATATCTCCCTCGAGTAATAATTTTCCATCTTCTGGCCAGTTTTTTATCTTATATGCATTATCAAAAACCAGTAATCGTTCGAATTCATCATAATCCACAATTCTTGCAGATTGATATCTAGTCTTGCCATCCGATGCAGGAACCACTGAATTTCCCCCCTCTGTCAGCTGTCTTGGAGGATCTATAATCTCGATATAACCTCTATCATCATCCTTGTTGGGTGTACGCTTGATATATAGACAGGATGGTCTATATTTTGGGTTTCTTATAGATAATCTCTCATTGTACAGAAAAGCTTCAAATGGTTGAAATGCATGGTCTAGGAACTTTCTGTATGCAAGATCAAATTTATCCTTCTGCATCTGTCTCATAGTGAGGAAGGTATAGTATAATAATTTTGAAAATGGTTTTCTGTAAGAATTAGACCCTCTTGAGGTCTTCGCCATTCTGATTGAGAATGGAATATCTGGGAGATTAAAATGCCTTGTTTTTGTTGGATCAACTTTGTATACAGCGATTAGAAGAAAACAATACTCATTATTCTGTGTTAACCATTTGAATAGTCCTCCAACTTTATTAGTCTCCAGTTTAAGCATTAATTCATCTGTATTCATTATATCTGAAATGAAATTCTCCATTTTGGTATTTTGATCTGATATACTGTCTGTATCATTGATATAAGATGGAAAATCAACTGGGTCTCTACCAAGTTGTACCATCACTTTATTCGAATTGGAGAACTCATCTATATCGATTTTCATATTTTGAAGAAGTTCATCTGCTTTTTTTGTTGTTATGGCTCCAAGATCGAGCACTGTCTGCTCTTTTGGTAATAATCGTTTATTAATTGATTTTTTGTCAATGTTCTCTGATATATATTCTGTAATTGATCTATATGACAATGTTAATTCATCCACTAATTTTAATATGCAACAAGAAATACCCGAAAAATATCGGATTTTATCAATTTAATCCTTTGCTATATTAATTCTAATATTTTTATATTTTTTAAGTGATATTATTCATCTCTAATTTTTTTTTACTTAAATTAAAAAAATGATAGTTAGATTTTATTAGCAATCAATTGATACTTTTAAAAATAGTAATTCTAATATTATTTTATTCAAATTAAATATGATATTTGCAGATGAAATATTCATCGATTAAGATTGGAGCTGGAATAAAATAACAGAGAATGATAAAAATTGGATACATGATACTTATCAACTATTGATGGAGAAATACATGCCAAAACCATTTGATAGAGAATTAGAACAACTGGAAAAATTATTTATTGAATGGTCTACAAGCAAGAATCAGATCACACTTAATCACCTATTTGAGATCATCGAATCGCATGAATCCGAACAGATTAGAGAATTGGCAATTGATACACTTAGAGATCACTTTCCCAAAGATAACATAAAATCTCTGGTTGATATGTGGATAACTCATCCTCTTCCGGTTCTGCATGAACTGATCGAGGAATTGATAGACTCTGGAATTCTATCCAAACCTCTGCTTTCAGTGATATATCTGATGCTGGATAGATTTGAAGATCTGAATAAACTTGATCCTGATCTAATTCATCTTGATAAATACATGAATACTCTAGATCCTTTGCTTGGCTCTCTTGTATTCAGAAGATACTCTCTATTGACAAGTACTGATTTACAACAGACGGATATTAGAGAATTCTCGATCATAGATCTAATCAGATTACAGGATTATCCTAAACTCTGGGAAAATCTGCTGTCATATCCAATCCCCTTCATTGTTGAACTTATCAAAATACTACACGAGGAGAAGTGGATACCCAGTGATGTATCTGATAAACTGATATATGATTATCTAGTAGAATTACTGGGTGTGAAAGGTTGGCAAAATGTATCATCAGTGATGAACACGATTGTGAGTATTGAGCGAGATGATAAATTCAGACCATTGACCAAGGCAGAGCTGAATAATAATGTATTTTTCATTGTTATCTCTCCAGATCTGATTAATCGTCCTGACAGGATCACTTCACATGAATTTATATCAAGGGGTCAGAGGAGTCTGTGTCATCCCGATCTGGGTATACATATCTATAATGAAACTATTCGTTTCTCAAATGTCGATGGTTTATTACATATTCCAATATACAACAGTGGTGGAGTTGAATTGGCTGAATTTAATATTGCAGCTACTAATACCAATCATTTCAATATGGATGAGGATGGTCTGTATTTCACAGTTAAAACAAAATCCGGTATGTTCTCAGTCGATATAGATGCAATTGCATCATTATTATTACCAATTAACAAACATTCATCTGGTGTAAGTGAGATTATTCCAACTATGCTTGAGAGAACCACGGGTAAATCAAATCTGGTACTTCAAGCATTGAATTTACTATCCACTCATCATCGTGGTAGAGAATTCACACTTTTTGATAACAAGGATACAGTCAGAGTGGATACCGTGTATACATCCTCTGAACCCTGTAATTGTGTATTATCAATTGATGTTGGTAACATAAGCACCAAGCTAATGTTACTTGCAGGTACAAATTGTGACCATACCTCCTCGGAGTGGAATTTCTCCACAATAATTAATTATCGTACACCAAGTGAATTTATCACTGCAGGTGAGGTAATAGAGGAAGACATGCTACAATCCTCTCAGACGATACAGAACCTTAAATTAAAGCTATTTGAGAATTCGACAAGAAATAATATAATGGTACACAGCTCTGTGATCACAATTAAAGATGCATACATTGATTTTATCAAATCAGTTATCTCTAAAGTTACTAGTGAGATAGATTATGAGGTAAATACACTGGCAATCACATACTCTTCGTTAATGAGTGCAGGTATTGATATGTGGTTGAAGAAAGAATTATCACAAATAGGTTTCAATCAGCTGGTTGTCATTGAGGAAACAATCGCTAGTATGGTAAATATCTACAGATTGGATAATCTCCGTGGTAATACATTGATATTTGATTTTGGATCAATGCATTCTAGTGCGATACTTTGTAGATTTGATGGTGCTAGAAGTAGAAAAAGAACAAGAGAAACAAGGATCAAAGAGGGTCCAATTGATCCTCCAGTATCACTGGCCAGTATTTCTATACCACATGGAGTGAATGATTTACATCCAATATTACAAGACATCAGTGGTTCAAACAATATTAATGATCAGATCAAAGATCTATTGAATGGCTTCAAATCAGAATTCTCAAGAGAACAATTTGATGATATTTTTGATAAATCTGAATTATTTGAGAAGATACAGTATTTGATAAGAAATATAATTGTCAAGGGTATGCATAGAGGAGTGAATAGGGATGATATCACAAATATCGTGCTTGTGGGTAAATTTGCCAAGTATGAACAATTACAGAAATACATAAATGGTATATTCAAGAATATAGAATTGAATATTCATGGTTCAGATCATCACAATACAACTGGTATCTCATTGATTGCTCAGGGACAGAAATTTGATCATCATTCAAATCAGGATTATTTTCTCAAAATATCCAATCGTGGTTCAATTGGTTATACCCGTATAATCTCAAGAGGTGAGCTGGTTACAGGTATCAAAAAGACCTTTCAAATACGTCCGAAAGCTTGGTTTGATAAGATTGTAATTGATCTCTGGACAAGAACCACCAAGTTTGTGGATAATGAACAGGATATGCCGATGAAAGACAATGAGAATATTGAGCTGAGAAGAGATAGCAGTAGCAGTAAATTCATCACTGAATTTTTGATGAGAGAACTAATTCCCATCGAAGATGGGGGAATACTCACATTAAAGACGAATATGAATGGAAAATTATCTATTCTGATAGAATCGGAAAGTATCAGAGAACAACTAGATACTGATATTCAACTACTTTAACACGATACTTTCAGGATCGATACAGAGGTCTTTCTCGCTTGTATAACCGATTAATTCTGACATTTTGCACAGTAAAAGCTGGTTCTGTCACCTTGTTTCTCTGCAATAATTCTACTGTTACAAGCAGTACATTCCTTATCTGCTCTATCATATACTTTGAATCTATTCTGCATCAGTCCAGAATATCCATCCACATGTTTGAAATCTTTGAGAGTGGATCCTTTGTTTGCCAATGCTTCCAGTGCAACCTCGCTTAGTTTCTCAGCAATTATTTTCATTTCATTATTTTTCAGTGAATCACAGGTTCTGAATGGATTTATCCCTGCTCTGAATAATGCCTCACTCTTGTATATGTTTCCACAGCCTGCAACTATTGAACTATCAAGTAAAGCTTTTCCAATCTCTTTTTTACGTCTTCTCAGTCTTTTTATGAACTCAGCAGTGTTGAATGGTGTCTCAAGTATATCTGGCCCTAGTTTTGCAATGGATGGACGTAGATTGATCTCATCAAGATCCATAATTCTGAACTTACCAAATTTTCTAACATTGATGAAAATAAGATGTGCATTTTCTAGTCTGAAATATATCTTGTAATGTTTGAATTCATCCTCTATCGATTTGATTTTTTTGAATTTATCATCTGAATACAATGCCCAGAATCCCGTCATTGCCAGATGATTGAGTGCATATAGCTTTTCATCACCCCTGTTAAACTCCTATATCATAAATTTACCCCTTCTCTGAATGTCACTGATCCTCATCCCTTTCAATGATTTCAGCTTTTCTTCATTACCGGCAAAATATTTTCTCTCATCAGCCAGTTTCACATCCATAATTGTGGAATTCAATACTGTCAGCAATCCCAATCGGATTGTCTCTACCTCAGGTCCCTCGGGTATACTTATTCCTCCTCAGTTTCCTCATCATCAAGTCCAAGCCAATCAACCGTGATACGTTCACCAATTTCATTCTCCCATTTTATTGTGGGATAGATAAAATCAAACATTCCAAGATCCAGTCTTATATCCGTCTGTATGGTGAAATTAGAGGTATTGTATCTGTTTACTCCAACTTCTAGCAACCACTCAAGAAATCTCAGTGCTCCATCACCCCCAAGTGGTTGGTTCAGTAATTTACCATTCTCATCATATTTTCTTTTGTCAAGATATATCTTCATTCTCTCTATCAATCCTGCAAGCACTCCCTCGATAGTTTGTCCTTTTGCCATATCCTGGAACAGCTCTGCTGAGAGTACAGTATCTCCAAGAGCTTTGAAAGTTCTATCCAGCCAATCATGATATGCCTTTCTTTTGTAATCCGGTGCTCTACCTCTGATCAATCCAAATGACCTGGCATAGTAGGTTACAAATCTCTCATATTCCATATAATACTGTGAACTGGTACCATATCTGTATTTAATCCAATGTGCCATACTATATCCAGTTTGCTTGGCATTGACAACCATATTGGTTCTAGAATCTTCTTTTCCAAATGGTGGTAGTTTATCTATCAAATAATACACAAAATGCAAAAATATCACCAGTGTATGCTTATATACATTATCATACTCAAGTGCCACTCTCATCAGTATTTCAAATTCCTCCTCAACCTTGGACTTTATATTATGTAGTATCAATCCAGATAATATGAGGGTCCAGAATCCCGTTCTTGGCTCTAATCTTGTATCCTGATTTTTCTTCAATTCTGCCTCAATACTCTCCATGATCTCTATCTTCCCCTCATCCAACCTTTTAATTTCATCCTCGATTTTTTTAATCAATCTCTCAAACACAACAGTTGATGCTCTTGCTTTTTTGTCCTTCTTATCCTTCTGTATTTTCCTTGATAGATCATCTTTACCCTGTTTTATCTCATCAATCAATTCATTGAAATGATCTATCTGTCCCTGCATCAATCCTTTGATATGTTCTTTGAACAGGGTATTGGTGGTTGAGATATGAACTTTTGTTTTCATCTCTCTGGACATCAATTCAGTGTATGTTTTTCTCAATTTTCTCCTCTTTACACCCCAACTGTGTATAAATTTGGAAAAGTATATCTTGTTCTGTTGTTCCTTAGACTTTTTCTTCATACTTGGCTTATCATCAGTTTTCAAAATTTCTGGAGGTATTCTTTCCTTGGGAGGTCCTCCCAAATTTGGTCCTGAACTCATATAAATTGTGAATAATTACTTATATTAAATTCTTATTTGTGTTGTGATTTTTATTTGTTCAATTAAAAAATATTCTAAGCAACAATTCATGAAAAAGTACTTTAGATTGGATTATTATTGCAAATGGTTGGATTTAATTTTAAATTTAAATCTAGTGATTTAAAAGTATTGGGGGTTTGGAACAGTTAAATGAATTCAAGCCACAATTTGACAATCTTATACATTCAGTAATTCTTTGAGTTAAACATTAATTGATTGTATGTATTATTCAGTGTCAAATGCAGGAATATTGCCAGGTGTCTGTTCTACAACAATTCGAAGATGGGATAAAATGGGGTTTATAAAATGTATTAGAACCGTCGGAGGTCACAGAAGAATACACATTACTGAGATTGAAAGAATAATTGCTGGTAAAAAGCGAAGAA
>JAJRQD010000019.1 GCA_024280435.1 archaeon
ATTCATTGATCACATATTTCATTATCTCATGCAATCTTTTTCTGAAAATAGGTAACTCTCTATCCACAAGAAGTACTGAAATTATGTTTTTCTTGGCCTCTAGCATTATCTGTAATGAACCGGCATCAATTGTTTTCAGGGCTGAATCATGTTCCCCAACCTCAGAGATCAGTGAGGTGATTGCAGAGATAATACCTGAAAGTATCACTCCTTTGATATCTGCATCCTCCCAGCCCTCATCAGTTACTTTACCCATAATGATCAATCTACCGTCATTCATCAACAGCATGAAAGTAGGGGCTAGTAATGGTACATTTGCATTGATAGAATCAAGCACCTTGTTTATCTCCTTCTCCTCAGTACCCGGATTCAATCTATTCCATACAAGATCATCAATCAGTTTCCTTGTTGCACGCATTACTTTCCCATTCTTACGTTTCTTTCCTGGAACCACCAGAATAGATTCTGTAAATGATAATATTTTTTCTGTGGTCTCCATTAATTGGAATGCATCAACCCTTGAATGGATATATGCTTTGACCAGTAATTTCAAAGATTCCCAGGATTTGAATTCTGCCTCCACGAAATTACCCTCCATTCGATAGGTAATTGCCGACATCGCATATGATAAAGAGCCATAAATATCGGGGAGACCTGCATTTTGTAGATACTGATCAGATTGTGAAATATCTCCAGATGAAAATGCAATTGATGATGCAGTTAGGAATTGTCTTGATGCCTCATTGAATATGTAATTCTTATAGTTCATGCCAGCCAGTGAAGCATATGCCTCCGCAATAAGAATTGGTGATGATATATTTGTACTCGCAATTTTAATCGCCTGTGTGTAGTTATACTCAGAAAGTTCAAATTTGGCAAGTTCAAAATAAGCATGCCCCTTGATAACATAGAACTCCTCAATACTCTTCTTGGATACTTCCTCTAACATATCAATGGTGATATGGTTCAACTGCTTGAGGATTAACTCACCACTATCAGGAAACTTCTTACGATACAGAAAACATAACTCAAGATGGCAGGAAAACTCCAGATCAAATCTTTGGTTTATAATTGCTTGTTGAATGATTTTTTTGTAGAGTTCCATTGATAGGTGAAATGCCTCTTCTTGATACAGAGTGGCTGTGAGAAATGCAGCATCCAAAAATTCATCGGGGTCTTTCACATCTTTTTTATCCAGTTCTTGAATTATCTCATACACAATTAGATAAACTTTTTCTAGAATATTAGCATCCAACTCTTTAGAATGACTAACAAGGCTCACCAAACGGCCAAATTGATTAATATCCATATTATTCAGATCAAAATTAATCAGAAGATTCTTAGCGTCCTCAACTGAGATTGCCTTAGTGTATGAATTCAGTTTATCCTCATCTTTTAATAGTTCAAGCATCTCCTGAAAAAAACGTTTAGAACTGTATTCACCCCCCCTAAATACAATCGCATTGAATGCCTTCTTCATTGTATTTGAGAAATCTAGCTCTTTTGTGTATAAACAATAGACATTTGAAAATTGTGAATTTGCATCATCTATCTCCACATATATTAGCTTACCAGACATAAATTTTCTTGCAGATCCAGATCTGATCCTCCCCTTGATTATGTGTTCTGATATCTGTGATAACAGGTTTCTAAGATCATTCTCTTTGTACTCTCCTGAAGCATCATGCAATTGATTCCAAGTAATACGCCGTGAACTCTTGGTTCTATGCCCCAAAATCATTATTGATTTCAGTAACATCCCTGCATTCTGCATAAATTATTGTTACAATTATACATTAAATACTCTTCTGACACATGACAAAAACTATCTAATCCATTTTTTTATTTTTTTCCAATTTTATATTTATTAGTATTCGGAGTAAAATTTTTTCAGATATTAATTATACTCTTTCTTGCGAGATTAAAATAATCTTTTAATTCTATAAATTAAAAGTCCGATTAATGATTAATTCAATAACTTTAAAATTAGTTTTCTATTTCCTTCTTGGTTTTGCTCTATTCTTCTCTCTCCTATATCACTATTACTCATTAGAAGAAGATGAGGAAGATGAATAAATTCAATATTTTTATACTAGACAATAATTAATTGTAAGATTAATTAATAGAAAATATAAATGGATAATCGCTTAATAGTGTTAGTTTATAACTAAAAGCGAATTACAAAGATGTATGAAGGCACCAATTGCCAGGAAACAGCAACATGAATATGAGATTCATGGTATGAAAATATCAGAAAATTATTTCTGGCTGAGAAATAAAGAAGATCCGCAGGTTATTGATTATCTCAAAGCAGAGAATGAATACACAGAGGAAAAAATGAAGCATACCGAAGATGGACAGAAAAAACTATACGACGAGATGAAAAGTCGTATCAAAGAAACTGATGAGACTGTACCATACAAGTATGGAGATTATTTCTATTATTCAAGAACTGTTGAGGGTAAACAGTATACCATTTATTGTAGAAAAAAAGATAGTGTGGAGAATGCAGAGGAAATAGTACTAGATCTAAATATACTGGCAGAGGGTAAATCTTTTTTGAGTTTAAGAAGTTATGAGATAAGCCCAGATCACACCAAAGTTGCATATACTCTCGATGAGGATGGATATGAGAATTTCACCCTGTACATCAAGGATCTAAATACTAATGAGATCACAGATAGAATTGATAAGGTATCCGGCAGTATATTATGGGGTGATGATAATACGATCTATTATACCACTAATGACGAGATACACAGACCATACAGAGTATTTTTACATAAACTTGGTCAGAAAGATGATAGTAAATTATTTCAGGAAGATGATACCACCAGATTTGTCGGTATGCACACAGAATTGGATCGCAAATATCTGATTATTCATTCTGATTCTATCAATTCATCCGAGGCAAGATTTATAGATCTTAAATCAGATAATTCTACACCACAGCTATTTCTAGAAAGAAAAGATGGACATGAGTATGAATTAAGCTATCATGAGGAATATTTTTACATAGTAACAAACGAGAATGCAATCAATTTCAAAGTAATGAGAGTAGCAATCAATAACTTCAGTAAGGATAACTGGACCGAGTATATCCCACATAGAGATAATGTGAGGATAAATGGATTGAGTTTTTTCAAAAATTATATAATGGTGCACAAGAGAATTGATGGAGTTAAACAGATAGAGGTAATGGACCTTGCAAATACAGATAACTCACATCAGATAGAAATGCCAGAGCCATTCTATTCCATTCATAGTGGACCAAATAGGGAATATGACACTGATGAATTCAGATTTTACTATTCATCACTAGTTACACCAATGACAACATATGATTATGAAATAAAGAATAGAAAGCTAATAATGAAAAAACAAGAAGAGGTGAAAGGACATAATTCAGATGATTATGTAAGTAAAAGAGAGTTTGCACAGGCAAGAGATGGAAAGAAAATACCAATCAGTATTGTCCATAAAAAAGGTGTTGAGAATGGTCCTGCACTGCTCTATGGATATGGTTCATATGGCATCACAATCGATACCAATTTCTCACCCAACTTAATTTCACTACTCCAAAGAGGAATGATATATGCAATTGCACATGTCAGAGGTAGTGAGTTTCTTGGCAAACCATGGTATGAGGATGGAAAAATGCTAAACAAGAGAAATACCTTCACTGACTTCAACTCCGTAGCAGAACATCTGATAAAGAAGAATTATACCAGTTCAGATAAGTTGGCAATTATGGGAGGATCCGCTGGGGGATTACTTATGGGTGCATGTGTAAATATGAGACCAGATCTGTTCAAACTTGCTGTTGCAGCAGTACCATTTGTTGATGTGATGAATACCATGCTTGATGACAGCATACCTCTAACCACTCACGAGTACGAGGAATGGGGAAATCCAAATATCAAGGAATACTTTGACTATATGATGTCATACTCCCCATATGATAATGTAGAGGCAAAGGATTATCCTATTATACTGGTGACAGCAGGTTTGAACGATCCAAGAGTACATTACTGGGAACCTGCAAAATGGGTCGCAAAACTACGTGCCCTGAAAACAGATGATAATTTATTATTGCTGAAAACAAATATGGGTGCAGGTCATTCTGGTGCATCTGGTAGATATGAGTATCTTAAGGAAATTGCATTCAGATTTGCATTTATACTTGATAATCTTGGAATAACAATATAATTCTCACTTGTTAATAAAACAAAATATAATAATTTTTATATGAATATACATATACAGATGCCTAGTAAAACTATAATGATAGATATTGAAGTCTATAAAACTTTGAAATTATTAAAAAAAAATAAAAGCTTTTCTGAAATAATTCGCGAATTAATTGAGAAAAATAGTATTCTACCCATTTCTTCACTAGGTTTACTAAAAAAGAAGATGATAAATTAGATTTTAAATCAATAAAAAATGCAAGGAGAGAAAAGGATGTATCTATTTGATACAAGTGCTGTAATTGACTGGCTTTACAATAGAAGACTAGGTAATAAAATAAATGGTAAAATTGCAATATCAGTATTAACTCTTGCTGAATTATTACCTGCTGCAAAAAGGAAAAGCAAAAAAACATTGCAAGCAACCAATGAGTTTTTACTATATGTGGAAAAAATACCTGTGACTGAAGAAATAGCGATGATTGCGTATGATGTTAAATACAGATTGAGTAAAAGAGTAAAAGAGGAAAAGATAAGATGATGTTTGATATATTTATTGCATCAACTGCAAAATATAGGGATATAACACTTATCACACTTGATAAAGACTTTATAACCATTGAAAATGCCCTGAACTTTAAATTTGAGATTATTGAATAGTACCAAAAAAATAGATTATTTATTCTGAACTATCTTGCTTATGTATGTGAATAATCTCTCTTTCATTTTCAACAATAGTTCCTGATCATATGCAGAACCATTGGAATCATGAATTATTATCTCAAATAATATACCTCTTAACAGAGTATGCAGTAATCTAGCATTAATTTCAGGATTTTTCAATCCAATATCTTTCAATAGATCTATTATAATATTCAATATTGAATCGCTGAAATCAGAAATATCGGTCTCCAATAGTTGTTGGAGTTCTGGATCAATTAATAACCTGAAATTCATTTTCATGACATTGAGATATTCCGGTGTCATCTGGGTAAATATCTGCTCTATAAAAAGAAATAATTTTATCTGAGAGGATTTATCTTCTAATTGTTTGATTTTCTCCTCATAGTATTTTTTAATACCACTACCACTGAAAATATCACGAACTGCTTCCAGTACATCTCTTTTTGATTTGAAATATTTGTAGAAAGTTCTCCGGGATATTCTCTGATAATTATGTTTTGTCTCATCTAGTATATTCTCAATTGAGGTGCTTTCATAACCATTTTTGGTGAATGCGGATATTGCGGCAAAAACCAATTTTTCTCTTTTATTAGATGTGTCGGGCAATTCAATTTTACTCTTACTTTGTGCAGATATAATCATTTCTGCAATATTCATATTAATATTCTAATTTATTTTCAATTAATGATTGATAATATACCATTTACAATTCTATTAAGAAATTCCTCTTTATCATATTTTATACTATTACTCTCTCTTGAATATATCTCAAATAATAAACCTTTGAAAAAAATAACTGCCATCTCTGCATGTAATTCCGGGTTAGATGATTTCATCATAGTAAAAACACGTTTGAAGAATTCTTTACGCTTGTTCGAATGTGTTGTGACATCAATTCCAAGCAGATCCTGTAATTCCTTGTCAATAAGTAATCTAAAATTAATTTTACTCCAGATAAAGCTATCATCATGCAGAAATTTCAACTCATTATCAAGAAAATTTATTATCATCTCTCTTGGAGTATTCCCAGATAATGTGTATTCAGGGTTCAGATAATCAAGAGCCTCATGCTTCTCAAGAAAGGAACGCACACTATTAAATATCGCCTCTTTACCATCAAAATATTTGTAAAAAGTCCTTCTAGATACTCTTTTTTTGTCTGATTTTGTCTCATCAAGGACATTATCGATTGAGGTGCTTTCATATCCAAATTGAGTAAAACTTGATATGGCAGCCTTGATTAGCTGGCTTTCCTTTGAACTTCGTTTACTCATGAGTATGTATAAATTTGGAACATAATTTAATTTTGTTAAGTCACCCTATTATTTTTGACACTAATTTTTACATTAATTAAACTGAATTTTAATTCATCTAGATTAAAACAATTATAACTCATTTAAAAACACAAATCATGAAACGTGTATTATTTATTTGTACCCATAACTCTGCAAGATCACAGATTGCAGAAGGCCTGGTCAATAGTGGAAAGTATAGTAGTGATTGGATTGCATTCTCAGCAGGTACTCAGAGAACAAAAATTAATCCTATGGCAATTCAGTCAATGAAGCTGATAGATATTGACATATCCGCTTATAGATCAAAATTAATAGATGAGTTTATAGATCATGAATTTGATATGGTTGTGACAGTATGTGATGATGCAAATAATAACTGCCCATATTTTCCAAATTCCAAACAGCAGATACATGCGGGTTTCAAAGATCCCTCTACTATTCTTGGTACTGATGAAGATAAACTTGAGGCATTTATACAAACAAGGAATTTGATCATAAAATGGATAGAAAACAAGTTACAATGAATTTTAATTGTATCAGTTATTCTTACCTAAAATCATTATTAGAATAACAATATTTCTAAGCTATACCTATCAATTCATAATATGGATTTAATAGAATATAGTGATAGGATTAGAGTAGAAGCAGATGAATTTCTTAATCAACTAGGTATTCTGGATTATCTGAAAATGCATGGAAAATTAACCATCACAGGATCATATGCATCGAATATAATGATTAAACGAGATATTGATATATATGTGACCAGGGATATTGATTTCACAATAGAGGAATTTGTTGAGATATTCAAAGAGATATTTCTTGCAAAAATTACCCCAGGTATACATTGTGGAAATGAAACTGATTTCACCAATCCAAGACGGTCATTCCCAAAAGGATTCTACATGGGTATTAAAAACAGATATAATGGTAAGAAATGGAAGATAGATATCTGGTTTATGCACAAAGATGAACTAAATACAGTAAAATACATAAACCTTAATGATAAAATTAATGATGAGAATAGAGAACTCATTCTATCGGTTAAAAAATATGTCATGGATAATAATCTGGATTTCTCTTCAGTTCAAATATACGATGCAATATTCATAGACAAAATAAAAACACTAGAAGAATTCATTAATAAATTATTTGATGATCTCTAGCACCTCGATCATATTTGGTACCACAACTGTATTCTTGATAGATGACACCTTGTCTTCCAGATAGATACGTGTGGGTTTCCTGTTGAAATTCACTCCGTATAACTTTATAGAAATTGGTGTAATTGCTTTCATAACTGCATACATAGGGTTTGTATCTGGACGGACATACTCAAACAATATCAGCTTACCCCCCTCTACAATTCTATCCAATAATGCGTTGAGATAGATTGTGGGATCGTTCATCGTGCAGAATACGAATGTGGCAACTCCAACTGTGAAATCACTGTTTCCAATTGTCCAGGGTATATTTTTCTGATGTGTCAATTTAATATCGGTTTGTATATTTTTACGGATTATTCGTTTTTTTGCCTGGATGAGCATCTGAGGAACTGCATCTATTCCAAGAATTGAGTTAGACCTGTGATAGTATGGAAGGTTCTTTCCAGTTCCAACACCAAGCTCAATTATCTTCTCATTACGAAGTGTTGAGATCCATTTTTTTCTCATATCCCGATGATACTGAATTTCTGATAATCCATCTAGAATATCATAGATGCGGGATATGATGTGATATGATCCATTAATTACTTGTGACACTATACTATAATTGCATTAATAGTATAATTATTGTTGCTTTGAAGAATATTTGTTATAAATTAATGATTTCACCCAATAAACTTCAGAAATAGCTTGGAGAATAAATTTTACTTGAAAGTATCAACTTTTGCTGTGAACATCTCGAGTAAATCAGTACCACCATATACATTATTGAATACCTGTTTTATGTAGTCTAGTGGTAGATCATCAAAAGTACCATGATCTTTGATATACTCCACGTGTAAATTACCATCTAGATCAGTTGAATGCAACATGGCATCCTTATATCCGATGAATTCCACCTGTCTGAAATTGTGATCAATACATGTCTGCCTATCCAGTGCGGGAGTCAGTTTTATCCATCTATCATCAACATACACCTCTGTGAATGCATGTGGAGCCATGATGTCGGTACCCCATAATTCTTTGAGCTTATCTGTCAATCTATGATTGATAAAATCAACAAGATGTATCCTGCTGGGAATTCCAATAGCACGTCCAAGTGTACACAGAGCAACAGCCTTGGGAATACAGTATGAACTACTCTGTTCAAATGTATAGCTTGCTTTGAAAGCAGAAGGTTCCAAGGAAACTGATTTTACGGAATAATTTATAGAATCTTTGACAAAATAAAAAATCTTTCTTACCTGCTCTATTCTATCTAATTTTGAAAGATCAAGATCTTTGATTATTTTCTGTACATTATCTCTGTCATAATCGATATAGTCTGTTGCTCTAAGATATCGCTCCATAAATATAGTTAATATAGTAATTATATAATAATATGCAACTAGGATATTTGAATTATAATTGTATTAATTATATTTCTTCAATAATGCTTGATAGGAATCATTATCAAGATTAGATTTCAATTCTTTGCTTGCCATGAGAAATCTCAATTTAGGACTAATATTCAGATTGCCATTGTGATCCTGTGTAATTATATTCTCCGCTTTTAATTTAGAGATCATTCTCATTACAACCACAGGCATTGTATTCTCAGCTACTTTTTTTATCTCATCCACAGGTTGATTTGGATGCAATCTGATTGCGTTAAGAACCTCCACCTCAGGCTTATCCTTGTACTTCTCAATTGTTGTCTCCATAGAAACCATGTATCCGAGTTTTACCAGTGCCACTTTGAATTGCTCAAGCTCATCCTTGATGTAAGAATTAATTAATGACAGATCTGGATCCACTTCATCTGTTTTTTGCATATCACCAGAATTTATATATTGCTTCAATTTTTTGAATACCCTGTTGGATAAAGTATATCGATAATCATTGGTCTGATCAATTAACCTATCTGCGCTGAGATTGGATAATAACATAGATAATGATGATTCTATCTCTATACTAGCCTCTATCTCCTCTGTTGAGATCGGGAATTTATGCAGAATTGTATTTAATATCTGATATGCAGGTACAGTATCATATTCTGCCTCTCGTAGTGTTTTATCAATATAACCATATGGTCTCAACAAATCAATCAAAGGTGTGATGATACCAGATCCAGAGAGTACATCATTTATCCCTCCAAGTATATCACCCAGTGATTCCTCTCCAAGATCATCAAATAATGAATCCATATCATCCTCTTTAGGCGAGGCTTTGGCTGCGAGGTCTCTCATCATCCTCTCTCTTGGGGTAAGACTTTCTTCCATTGTCCCTCCAGTTGAGGGGCCACTTGTCAGATCTTTTAATAATCTATCTCTGTTCACCTTCTTTTTACTACTGGGTAATAATGAATCCATATCATCCTCTTTCATTAAAGATGAAATATATTCTCGATTAAGACTAATTTCTTCATTCTCATATCGGATCAAATTGTTTTTCACCAATTTTTCAATTATTGATTTTACAAATGAGGTTGTATCAAAATGATTTATTATTCCCTCTGTATCCATTGATTTATTTGAATGAAGCATTTTGATTATCATTAATTCAGGACTATTATCAACACTCATTTTCTCATTGAACATTTTATGAGATGCTAATAACTGAATAAGTTTACTGAGATCAAAATTTGAAAGATCCGACATCTATATATCTATTAGCTATGAATAATAAAATATTAATGCTTATAATTTCTAAAAAATACTTAAAAACTAAATTAATTAGACATTTATCAAGTATTTCTATTTCTGAACTGGGTTGCTTCCAACAAGTCCAACATTCATTAATTTTGGTGGTGCATCACATATTGGACAGGTCTGATTAGTCTTCATCCAATTATCAATATGTGTCTTGTGAAATACCCATTTACAATTAGTGCATTGAACGTACTCCTGACCCTGTGAAAAGTTCATCTTACTTATTGGACATGTCTGTAATTCTTTTCCACATTGTTGACAGAACTTGGCCTCCTTGATATTTTTAGCAAAATTACAATTTAAACAGAATGTGAAATTACTATCCACCTTAATTCTATTCTGATCGTATCTTGGTGATACATACTGAGTCTCATTTACTTGTTGATATACTGGCTGATTGATTATTACTCTTCTTCTTCTACTACTTCCACACATGTGTGTTACCTCTAACATAATATTGTATTGGTTATATATATTAATAGAGTTCAATGAACTCTTGAAGTTCCTTGAATTACAAAAATTATTGAATGTGATTAATTATCACATTGATAGTTTCCACATAAAATTCACTCTGGGGTGTGTATAGTT
This sequence comes from archaeon, assembly GCA_024280435.1. Lineage (GTDB taxonomy): Archaea > Asgardarchaeota > Heimdallarchaeia > Heimdallarchaeales > Kariarchaeaceae > JAJRQD01. Next base: position 10,614 of record JAJRQD010000019.1, read on the forward strand.
AGCAAAAGGATAAATAGTATCATGTTAGATATTTAATATAAATAATGTGTTTGTGCTTCCTATTTGTCATAATTATTTGAAATAGAAAGCAATCAAGACAATTTAAGAAATTAGCAGGTGAAAAATATGTCTGGTGAGTATATTCCACTCAAGAAGAGTTTGTCAATTATTATGTAAAAAAATATATCAATAGCAGTTAAACTCTCAATTATTGAACAAGCAGGTATATCCATCAAAGATGTACTAGAGACATTTAGTGGAAAAATACTAGTAGATGCGGAATTCTTGAGGCTGGATCATTGGGTAGAAAAAGTATTAGAAAACAAAACTTTAGTTCTTGATGATTTTAAGAGGATAATAATAACAGTTCAGGCAAAACGAAAAGATTCTATTTCTCAGATGCAATACTTGAAACGTATGGGAATATCAGTGGTGCTGGTTCGGGGTAATAATTTATATCTTGAGAATACAGATATAATTAATGATGTATATCACAGAATACAGGAAATTATTAAAGAATTTGATAATATCATTCTTTTTGGGATATCACAGAACATGATTGATACTATATTTAATAGATACGACATTGATTTATCTGAAAAAATAATGGGAATATTTGGTGAAAGTAAAGGAATAGCTACATGGGTTTATTATTGTCAACATGAATTATCAGAAGATGCAATCAGATATTTAGAAAGGAGAAATAGTAAATCATCGAATTACATTTCAAAAGAGCTGTGTAAAGTAGAGAATAGAAATTTATATATTTTTGTGGATCTAATTGACAAGAAACAATATCTTAGTAAATTACATAATCTTGACCAACATCAAAATCACTTTACTTGAACTAGTTTTTTATAAATTCAAATACTGCATTTTTAGAGTCCATATGTTATTTTCTCCCTACTAATGGGGGATCTAGGGAAAGGCTTCAACATATATTTAATTAAACATATATTCAACTATACACTAAATTGATGCGAATAAGGCTACAAATATCAGTTATATTGAATAACAATATATAAATATTAATTAAATTTACATATTGATCATCTTATTTGTACATACGAATTTTAAGTTGTGAAATTAATCAATTTCACACGCTCCGGTGAGATGATGTCACCACTACTCCATTGAATGTGTTTTAATACACTCTCTGGGGCTACTTTTCCCATTATATTTATTGCTC
>JAJRQD010000299.1 GCA_024280435.1 archaeon
ATACCCTACTTTCTTCCAAAAGATGGATATTTTATGGCTCAGTTCATCAAAAGACAATTGAGGAGAGATGGGGATAGGTTGAGGCTCAGTCTGGGTATCAGAGGTGAGAAGAGTATGGGCAGGAGATTTGTATGGGTGACATCATCTCACCGGAGCGTGTGAAATTGATTAATTTCACAACTTAAAATTCGTATGTACAAATAAGATGATCAATACAAGCAAAAGTTAACTATTTTAACTCAAGAAGTTCCCTTCATGGGTTCACTGATTGCCCTTCAATAAATATTCACATGCCTCATTAAATGTGTTGAATTTGTATTTGCTATCTTTAGAATCATCTTCATCTGTTATCCAGCATGCATCAATACCATAGTTATTTGAACCCACAACATCAGCAGAATATGAATCTCCAATCATCAGTATTTCGTTCTTAGCAATAGATCTCTCACAAATTTCCTCTATTTTGCTATGAGATAGGGCAAATATATGTGGTCTAGGTTTAGCTGCACCAGCTACTTCAGAGCTGACAAAACCATCAATCAAATCAAACAGACCAATTCTGAACATTCTCTTCTTCTGTACCTCATGGATACCATTTGTGACTATGATAATATTATATTTTAATTTCAATTTCTCCAGATATAATCTGGTATCATCCTCTATTTCAGTAGATTGCACAAAGAACCGCAGATAAAGTTTATTCAGATGTTCTGGATCATAGTTAGCAAACTCATGGAATTTACTAATGATATATGCAAATCGCTCAGATGTTATCTGGGAAATATTAATCTCTCCCTCCTGAAACATATTCCACAGTTCTTTATTCTTCTCACGATACAATGCAACCATAGAATTTATTTTGGATACATCCATATTGACAAGATTACATAATTTTTCAAGAGCTCCCCGTTCTGATCTCATATAAGAGACAATTGTATCATCAAAGTCAATAAATAATGTGGTTTTATCCATATATTCCTCAAAATAACAATGGTTTTAAAATTATAGAATGTGAATATTCAACTTGAAAATAAAATGAAAAAGATTGACAAGACAGATCAAATAATAAAAAAAATGGATATTATTTAATAATTGACTTTTGGCCTTTGAATAAATTTTAATTAACTAGTATTATTACTCTCTTTTAGGTTATAATCTTTGAATGATGATGCAAGTATTGATGATTGGAATGAGTATCTAGATGATCTTTATCTCTGGATTTCAGAAAAATACACTATGCTGATGGAAGATGGGGATTACACAGAAGAGCATTATCAGAAGGATTTTCAGTATTATGAGGAAGAGAAAGCAAGAATAGAGGAAAAGTTTGCTCACTTAAATGATTCTGTGATTAGTGAGAAAACAAAACAAAATAGCTTTCTCTCACAGTCTAATTTTGAAAGCTTTTTTGGAGTCACAATAGAAGAAACACCTGTTGTTGAGGAAAAATTGCAGGAACAGAAGACAAGACTTGCAAGTGAGGAGTACAAAGAGAGAAGAGCGAAAATCGAGGAACAGATGCTCAAAAATTATCAAAACAATGCTGTGATTGAAAAAGAGGTAACACCTGAGGAAAGTATTGATTTCACTGTTTTTGATGAAAAAGAAAAGACTGATGATAAACCATTAAGTATTCTTTTGATTGGAGACAGCACAAGTGGACGAACCTCTATCAGGAGAGCTTTGATGGGAAAACACTTCGTAGATAGACATCTGACCACAATCGGCGCATCAATGGATAGTAAACTATTGGATGTGGATGGAAAGGAGGTTAATATAACGCTTGTAGATCTTGGAGGACAGGATTTTTACAAAAGTGTCAGATCAAATTTTTACAGAAATATCGATGGAGCTTTGATTGTTTTTGATCTATCCAAAAGAGAGAGCTTTATGAGGCTTGATCACTGGGTTACTGAATTTTACAGATCTATTAAATCACTAGTTCCATTTATAATTGTAGGTAATAAGATGGATATCAAGACACGCATGGTTAAAGAGAAAGAAGGGGCCAGAGTCGCGGAGAATTACAGTAGAAAGACTTTACCGAGATTTAAAGTACGATATCTAGAAACCAGTGCTAAGAATAACACCAATATCCAAGAGGCATTTGAGATAATTGTCAGAGAGATAAAAGCTTTCAAAACAGCAAGAAAAAAACGGAGACAATCCCACTAAATTAGTAAAAATGGATCGTTAACCATTGTTTGATATATTTGTTTGAGATAAACTTATTATATTGTTGAAATTTATACTCATATATGGCTGAAATATTAACAATTGAAGCAGATTTCAATAGATTTCTATTATTACTAGGAATTGCAATACTTGCAATAATAGTTTTAAGGTCTGTACTAAGAGGTAAGCTGAGGTTCACATTCATTATCTCATTTTTAATAATGTCATTTTTCACAATACTATCAATTAGAATAGTCAACTCAATGGAACCAGAAACTACAAATAGCTACCTTCAATCATTTTTACTGGTTAATTTTGCATTTGCATTTTTATTAACCCTATATTTCCAGAGAACAATTATTAATCCACTGAAAATTCTTGATAAGAAGACTAAGAAAATTGCAGATGGAGATCTTGTTACTTTTGAAGATTACAAGGCCAAAGGGATTGGTGAGACCAATTCTCTGGCATATTCCACTAATGATCTTGGTAAAAGGTTCAGAGGTATGATTTCCAATATCAAAAATTCTGCTCAGGAATTAACAGTTGCCACAGAATCAATGGCAGCAGGTTCTGAATTGGTTTCTAGTACTACCAATGAGATATCCAGCACCATCTCATCTATTGCAGAGAATGCATCTTTACAGGTAAGATCACTTGATGAGGTATCAAGAGTACTTGCAGAGATGGTATCAATTATTGATAGCTCTATGCGTGAGATTGGTGTTACCTCTAAAATCACACTGGACCTTGCGGAGCAGACCAATCTGGTGGCTCTGAATGCATCAATAGAGGCAGTTAAAGCTGGAGATGCAGGAGAAGGATTCAATGTGGTAGCAGATCATGTAAGACAATTATCAATTGAATCTAAATCTGCATCTCACACAGTTTCTCAGATAATCAAAGGAGTTAACACAAGAATTTCTGATTCCGTTGAGAGAATAGTAGAAGCTGTGGATAAGGTTGCAGCAGTGGCAGAGAATACAGCCGCATCTTCAGAAGAGGCTGCTGCTGCTACTCAGGAACAATCTGCATCATTGCAGGAAATTAATGAACAGGCAAGAAAACTAGCTATTCTTACCACTAAAACAGAGAGAAACATATCAGAGTTTGTTATAGATAGATAAATTTTACTCATCTGAATTTTTTATTTTGGATTCATAATCAATAAGATCTTCAATTGCTTCTCGTATCAATTCAGCCCTATTTGAATACAATCCGGATTTTATCATCTCTTTTACAATATCTAACATACCATATGAGATCCTGAATGTGATAGGAGACATAGATTCTGTCTTGACTTTATCCTTACCAGCCATACAATTTAATAGGACTTATAAGATCATTTAAGCTAATTGAAATGGAATATTAATTTTGCATTGATTTTATCCTTATTTATTGTTTAAATCAGATTTTATTATTATAACTAGCTTCATCACCAAGGTATTCCTCTATTCTTAATAATTGATTATACTTGGCAACCCGCTCAGATCGTGCGGGAGCACCTGTTTTTATTCTATCTGCACCCCATCCTACTGCAAGATCGGCAATAAATGAATCCTCTGTCTCTCCAGATCGATGTGATATGACTACACCCCAATTCTGTGATTTTGTCAGATCAAATGCCTTTTTTGCCTCAGTGAATGTTCCAATCTGATTTACCTTCAATAGTAGATAGTTCATTGATTGTTTGTCAATTGCAGTGTTGATCCTCTCTACATTTGTGACTGTCAAATCATCACCCACAACTGCTCTAGATGAACCATATTTTGATACCAGAGAAGCAAATGCATCAAAATCATTCTCATCAAATGGATCCTCAAGTGACAGTAGAATTGGATATTCCTCAACAAGCTCATAATAATACTGAGAGAATTCTTCTGGTGTGAGTTGTTTTCCATCAATATGATATTTACCATCATGTAAAAATTCAGATGCAGCAGCATCTATACCGATATGGAACTGCTCTAATGGTTTATAACCAGTTTCCTCTATTGCAGACATCAATGCCTGTAGTGCCTCTCTTGTATTCTGTATAGGAGGAGCAAATCCACCCTCATCTCCAACATTTACTGCGATACCTCCATATTTCTTCTTAAGGTATTTTTTCAACTGTTGGTATATCTCAGCAGAAGCACGTAGTGCGTCACTGAATTTATCAAATCCAATTGGCATCAGCATGAATTCCTGTATAGCTAGATCTCCACCTGCATGTTTTCCACCATTGATCACATTGAGCATAGGACATGGTAATCTTTTACTATCTCCAATATACTCAAAATCCCATTGTCCTCTAGCTTTTGCAGCAGCTCTGAGATTTGCAATTGATACACCTAAAATCGCATTTGCACCCAAATTTGCCTTGTTATCAGTACCATCAAGCTCTATCATGAAGTTATCCAGTCCTTCCTGATCAAATATATCTCTTCCGATGATTTTTGGAGCAATTACTTCATTTATATTTTTTACAGCTGTAAGAACTCCTTTTCCAAGGAAACGATCACCATTATCTCTCAATTCCACAGCTTCAAATTGACCTGTGGATGCACCAGAAGGTACCATGAATCGACCTTGATTCTTACCGGAGAATACATCCACCTCTACACTTGGATTTCCTCTAGAATCCAGTATCTCTCTTGCAACTACTTTATCTATAACACTCATTGTTATCTAACTATTGATATTGATATATATTGATTAAGATTGTTACTTACATTGTTTATTTTGTTTATTATTTACATCTTGGATAATATTATTCTTAATAATTAGCTAATATATACATTTCAGTTCAATACAAATTGAAAATAAAGTGTGTATGCAATAATCTTTATCTAATAATATTTTTTTCATCAATCTTATGAGTAATAAAGAAGAAACAGTAAAAGTACGTGATGTATATGATGATGCTTTGTTTGTAGTTATTGGTTTTTTGATATTTTATCTATCAATACTAGGTTTTGATTTATGGAATGGTATAAAGGATCAGTATTATTTAGATCATCCAAGCACTGTTGAAGGAGCCTTTACCTTTGTATCAATATTTCTTGTGGTACCATTATTCACCTTTGCAGGATATTTGATCCTTCAGGGAATAAATGGAATAATTGAATTCATCATAGCAGTTAGAAAAGGCGAAGAAGAAGTTGCATTGAGATAATTCATTTATTTGGAAAATACAGTAATATAAAACTAAAGTATTAAGTTTATTAGATTAAATTACAGCATGTGGAAGATAATATTTCAGATTTTGATGGAATCACACCTACACAGAATGAATGTGTAATTTGTAAGCTGAATATTCCAGATGATCTAAGCATTGGTAATATTTGCAAAGCAGAGAATAACTACAAATTAGTTGGATTATTTGAACAGAGTTCACAGCAGATTTTTATGTTTGCACTGATTTATTCTCTGATGTCTATTTTTGTACCTGCATTACGAGCTTGGTTACTGTATATCATAATTGTAGCATTTGCACCTATAATGCTGATCAATCAGATAAAGTTGAAGCTGCACTATAGGGGAATTCCAGAGATAAACAGGATCGTACATCAATTAAGAATGTACAGGATAAGAAAGGACAGCAGATATTATGATGTTGCACTCAGTAACACTGCAAAACATACAGATGATATTTCTATTGAGTATAAACATAGAATTGCAAATGAGCTGGTAGATTCAGTGATGATGTCACATCGATTCAATCCTTTGAATATGGTTGATGACTGGGCCAAAGCATTTAATATGACTGAGGAGGAGTTTGTGGAGTATCTGTTCAGTGATACAGAGATAATGGATGGATTGAGTATTGTTGGAGGATCTGGATTACTTCCAGATGTTTTATCATTTGTAAAAACTGATACATTAAGAGAGAACATATTTGATAAATTAGTAGAGGGTTGTGAGATGCTTGATAAAGCAAGTGAGAGTGAGAGATTGTACTTCATTCAGGATTTATATCTTGTGATTGAGGATATACGAGAGGAACTTGAGAAAAATGAAAAATGGCAAATAATTATTGATGTAGCAGATTCATATGAACCAGAAGTACCACCGAAAAATCAGATGTCTATCTCAGCATTCAAAGCACAGATTGAGGAAATGAATAGACAACAAATGGCAAATCAAAAAAAGTGAATAATCTAGAGTGATATAAATTAACTTACAAAGAATATTGAAATATCGAAATATAGAATGAAACATCATCATAAAAAAGTAAATCATATCGATCTGGATAAAATAGATAACGCAGATACATTATTGAGGCAATTCACGTATTCGGGTGTATTTGGTGCAGGGAGGCTTGGAAAAGCGGTGGATATTCTTGAGGATGCGGAGAGAAATGGAGCAACTTTTCTAGTAGGTATGGCAGGTGCAATGGTTCCTGGTGGTATGAGAAAAGTGATCTCACAGGCAATACGAGATGGTAGGATACATGTACTGACAACTACTGGTGCAAATATCACACATGATCTGATAGAAGCATTTGGTGGTCAACATGTA